>NZ_JBICXE010000004.1:0-256431 GCF_043200155.1 Streptomyces sp. NPDC048473 | reverse complement strand
ATCGCGCTCTCGGTGCCGCGTTCGTGTTGGGGGGTTTTTTACCCGTAAACCCGCCCCCCTCTCCTTTTGGGGTGGTGGTCATGTTTCACGTGAAACATGACCACGACCCGTTCCTCGCCCTTGCCGGTCAAGCCTCCAGTGGCCTCAGTTCTGCGCGGCCCACCACTTCTTGAGCTCCTCGACCGCCATGTCATGCTCCATCGGCCCGTGCTCCAGGCGCAGCTCCAACAGGAACGCGTAGGCCTTGCCGATCACCGGCCCGGGACCGACGCCCAGGGTCTTCATGATCTCGTTGCCGTCCAGGTCGGGCCGGATGGCATCGAGCTCCTCCTGCTCCTGCAGCTGCGCAATGCGCTCCTCAAGCCCGTCATAGGTTCGCGAGAGGGCAGCAGCCTTGCGCTTGTTGCGCGTGGTGCAGTCCGAGCGGGTCAGCTTGTGCAGCCGCTCCAGCAGGGGACCCGCATCACGCACATACCGTCGTACCGCCGAGTCGGTCCACTCACCGTCGCCGTAGCCATGGAAGCGCAGATGAAGCTCCACGAGCTTCGAGACGTCCTTGACCATGTCGTTGGAGTACTTGAGCGCAGTCATCCGCTTCTTGACCATCTTGGCGCCCACCACCTCGTGGTGATGGAACGAGACGCGCCCGTCCTCCTCGAAGCGCCGCGTCCTCGGCTTGCCGATGTCATGGAGAAGAGCGGCAAGGCGCAGAACCAGATCCGGGCCATCCTTCTCCAGGTCGATCGCCTGCTCCAGGACAGTCAGCGAGTGCTCGTAGACATCTTTGTGACGGTGATGCTCGTCACTTTCCAGTCGCAGAGCGGGGAGCTCCGGCAGCACCTGCTGCGCCAGCCCCGTGTCGACGAGCAGCGCCAGACCCTTGCGGGGGTTGGCGGAGAGCAACAGCTTGTTGAACTCCTCCCTGACCCTCTCTGCGGAGACGATCTCGATGCGCCCGGACATTTCCGTCATCGCCGTGACCACATCGGGGGCGACATCAAAGTCCAGCTGCGCGGCGAAACGAGCAGCACGCAGCATGCGCAGCGGATCGTCGGAGAACGACTCCTCGGGTGTGCCAGGAGTGCGCAGTACGCGCTCGGCCAGGTCCTCAAGGCCGCCATGAGGGTCGATGAAGTCCTTCTGCGGAAGCGCGACGGCCATCGCGTTGACCGTGAAGTCACGACGGACAAGGTCTTCCTCGATGGAGTCGCCGTAGGACACCTCGGGCTTGCGCGAGGTCCTGTCGTACGCCTCCGACCTGTATGTGGTGACTTCGATCTGGTAGCCGTCCTTCTGGACGCCCACGGTGCCGAAGGCGATCCCGACCTCCCATACCGAGTCGGCCCACGGCCGGACGATCTTCAGTACGGCCTCGGGGCGGGCGTCGGTCGTGAAGTCCAGGTCGTTCCCGAGCCTGCCGAGAAGCGCATCCCGGACCGAGCCGCCGACCAGGGCGAGACTGAATCCGGCATCCTGGAAACGGCGGGCGAGGTCGTCGGCGACCGGTGACACCCGCAGCAGTTCGCTGACTGCGCGGTGCTGCACCTGGGTCAGGGCACGGGAGCTGTCTTCATTGGCGTTCGACACAACAGAAAAGGGTACGTGCCCGGACCGGCCCAGTCGTCCTGGTTTCGTCCCGTCCTGCGAGACTCTTCCGATCATGTAGCGGACTCCCCAGCACTTGGCACCCACGCACATCGTTACCATGCGGGGACGCAGCAACCGACAACCATCGACACCACTGACAACGACGAGGGACGGGTAAGCGCGTGGCCGAGGCGGCAGACACTCAGGGGATCGGTCCCTCTCCTGCCCGCCGGTGGCTGCGGCGCACAGCCTCCTTGATCATCGGGGCGCCGCTCGTCGCAGCTCTGCTGGCCGGACCGGCCGCGCCCGCCGCACAGGCCGGCGGGACCTCCAAGGCCCCCACCGGCTCCGAAACAGTCAGTGTGTCCCTGAACACCGTCGCTCCGAGCGCCCCGGTGAAGGGGGACACGCTGACCGTCTCCGGCACCGTGACCAACCGGGGCAAGGACACGATCACACAGGCGAAGGTCGACCTGCGGGTGGGCCCGAGGCTCTTCGGCAGGACGTCGATCGACACCGCTGCCAAGCGCACCGGGTACGTCCTCGGCAGCGACCCTGCCCCGCTCGGCGGCAAGTACACGGTGAAGTTCGCGAAGCTCCCTTCCGGAATAAGCCAGGACTTCACGCTGTCCGTCCCGGTCGGCAAACTGGGGCTCGGTGACGACGGCGTCTACCAGCTCGGTGTCTCGCTGTCGGGGCAGACCTCCCGGGCCCGGTACGACCGGGTTCTGGGGATCCAGCGCACCTTCCTGCCCTGGCAGGAAGAGGAGCGTGACTCCAAGACGAAGGTCACCTATCTCTGGCCGCTCATCGCATCGGCCCATGTCACTGCCGAGACCGGCTCCGACGATCAGCAGACGCCCGTGTTCGCGGACGACGATCTGGCCGCCGAACTCGCTCCGGGCGGACGCCTCGACCAGCTGGTCTCGCTGGGCAGCCGGCTGCCCGTGACGTGGGTCATAGACCCGGATCTGCTGGCCAGCGTCGACGCGATGGCGAGGAACTACCGCGTCAAGTCCGGCGACACCACCGTCGCCGGGAAGAACCAGGCCGTCGCCAAGAAGTGGCTCACCTCACTGGAGGCCGCGGTGTCGGACGGCAAGGTCATCGCGCTGCCGTTCGCCGACCCCGATCTGGCATCCATCGCACACCGTGGCAAGAACGTGTCGGGCACCCTCAGCCACCTGCAGACCGCCACGGAGGTGGCCGGGACAACGGTGCAGACCATCCTGCATGTGAAGCCGTCGACCGACTTCGCGTGGCCCGTCGACGGGGCGATCGACCCGTCGATCGTCGATGTCGCCACCTCGGCGGGCGCCCACAAGGTGATCGCCCGCAGCGACAGCCTCCAGGAGACCGGCGGGCTGCCGTACACGCCGACCGCGGCCCGGCCGATCGGCGGCGGTACCACCGCGGTGGTCTCCGACGCCCGGCTCTCCACGGCCTTCCAGGGCGATATGTCAAAGGCGGGGAAGTCCACCCTCGCCGTGCAGAAGTTCCTCGCTCTGACCCTCTCTCTGACCGAGCAGGACACGGACGCGGAACGAAGCATCGTCGTCGCACCGCAGCGGATGCCGACGGTCGCCCAGGCCCAGTCGATGGCGAGCGCCCTGCACGCCCTCGACGACGAACGCTGGACAGAGCCCCTCGGGCTCGTGGACGCGGCCGAGGAGAAGCCCGACGCGGACGCGACGACCAGCGTCCCCGGGTCATCCCAGTACCCGAAGAAGCTCCGCAGCCAGGAGCTGCCCACCCAGGCGTTCCAGGACATCAAGTCCACCCAGGTCTCGCTCAACAACTTCCAGGTCATCCTCACCCAGCCCGATCGGGTGGTGACCCCCTTCGGCAATGCGGTCAACCGGTCCATGTCGACGTCGTGGCGTGGCAGGCCACTGGAGGCCCAGCAGTACCGGGACTCGGTACGCACCTACCTGCAGGGCCTCATCAACGAGGTTCAGCTCATCTCGAAGTCGGACGTCACTCTGTCCGGCCGCAGCGCCACGATCCCCGTGACCGTGCAGAACAGACTGTTGCAGGGCGTGGACCATCTGGTCCTCCGGCTGAAGTCGAAGAATGCGACCCGTCTCAAGCTGAACGACGGCGGGGCCGTGGCGGAGCAGCCGATCCGGATCGCCGGCGGCCACAGCCAGTCCGTGAAGTTCGACGCCGCGGCCAACATCAATGGCCAGGTGCAGATGACCGCACAGCTCTACACCGAGGACGGCACTCCGTACGGCGGAGAGATGACCTTCACCGTGAAGGTCTCCGAGCTCACCCCGACGGTGCTGCTGGTGATCGCCGGTGGGCTGCTGCTTCTGGTCCTCGCGGGCATCAGGATGTACACCCATCGCAAGCGGGCCAACGCGGGCGGCGCGCCCGGGGACAACGGCGGTGAACCCGAGCAGCCGAGTGACCCGGCCCCGGACACCGGTCCGGAAAGCGGGGACCCGTCGGGCCCGGGTGAGAAAGTGGAACGTTGAGCGATGTCTGTCGTGGCCTGTCGGCCGGGGACGATGAGGTGGGGTTTCGATGAACGCGCCGTACGACGGTGACCGCGGTCAGGGTGCGGGCGGAGCCGGGTCTTCCGGCGGGCCCCCGATGCCGCCAGGACCGGGCCAGGTTCCACCGACGCCCGATCCGTACCTGCAGGCCGCGTACGACCACGATCCCTACCGGGCTCAGGACCTGTCCGTCCAGGACCCGGTGACCGAAGCGCTGTACGACCGCGCCGCGCACCCGCCACCGCCCCCTGGCACCTACCAGCAGCCCCAGCCGCTCTACCAGCAGCCGCCCGCGGCGCAGTACGCACCCGATCCCCGCATCTGGGCGCAGACCCCTCCGCCCGAGCCCGACGGCCCGTCGCGACACCTGCCGTACGGCGATGACCCGGCGACCACCCAGTTCGTCGGGGTGGACGATCTCGTCAGCCAGGCGTCCCAGGACCACGAGCAGCCGGATGCCTTCGCGCACCTGTTCCGGGACCAGGAGGGCCCGGCAGGATCTCCCCCCGTCCCGGCCGAGCCCGAGCCGGCCCCGGCGCCCGCACCGCCCAAGTCCGGCGGCCGGGCCTCCGGCCTGCTGAAGTCCAGTGCGGTGATGGCGGCCGGCACGCTCGTGTCCCGGCTCACCGGATTCGTCCGCAGCCTCGTGATCACCGCCGCGCTCGGTGCGGCACTGCTCGGCGACAGTTTCACCATCGCGTACACCCTGCCGACGATGATCTACATCCTCACCGTCGGCGGCGGGCTGAACTCGGTCTTCGTTCCCCAGCTCGTGCGATCCATGAAGGACGACGAGGACGGCGGCGAGGCCTACGCCAACCGGCTGCTGACTCTCGTGATGGTCGCGCTCGGTGTGATCGTCGCGATCGCGGTCTTCGCCGCTCCGTGGCTGATCCACATGATGTCGCCGACGATCGCCAGGGACGAGGCGGCCAACAGCGTCGCCGTGACGTTCGCGCGGTACTGCCTGCCGACCATCTTCTTCATGGGCGTGCATGTCGTGATGGGCCAGATCCTCAACGCCCGCGGCAAGTTCGGCGCCATGATGTGGACCCCGGTCCTCAACAACATCGTCATGATCTTCACGTTCGGCATGTTCATCTGGGTCTACGGCACCTCCGCCGAATCCCAGATGGGGGTCCAGACGATCCCGCCGGAGGGCGTCCGCCTCCTGGGCATCGGCACGCTGCTCGGTCTGGTCGTCCAGGCCCTGGCCATGATCCCGTACCTGCGTGAGGCCGGCTTCCGTTTCCGCCCGCGCTTCGACTGGAAGGGGCACGGGCTCGGCAAGACGGTCAAGCTGGCCAAGTGGACCGTCCTGTTCGTCCTGGCCAACCAGGCAGGCGTGATCGTCGTCACCCAGCTCGCAACCTCGGCGGGCAAACTGTCCGGCAAGGACGGCACCGGATTCCTCGCGTACTCCAACGCCCAGCTCATCTGGGGCATGCCGCAAGCGATCATCACCGTGTCGGTCATGGCGGCTCTGCTGCCCCGCATCTCCCGCGCCGCCCATGACAACGACCCGGGCGCCGTCCGCGACGACATCTCTCAGGGGCTGCGGAACTCGGCCGTGGCGATCGTGCCCGTAGCCTTCACGTTCCTCGCCCTCGGCCTGCCGATGTGCACCCTCCTGTACGCCTCCGCAGGCACCGAAGCCGCCCGCTCCATGGGCTTCATCCTCATGGCATTCGGTCTCGGCCTGATCCCGTACTCCGTGCAGTACGTGGTCCTGCGAGGCTTCTACGCCTACGAGGACACCCGGACGCCCTTCTACAACACGGTCATCGTCGCCGCGGTCAACGCGGTCGCCTCGGCCCTCTGCTACGTGGTCCTGCCGGCCCAGTGGGCCGTGGTCGGCATGGCTGCCTCGTACGGACTCGCCTACGCCGTCGGCGTGGGTATCGCCTGGCGACGGCTGCGCAACCGGCTGGGCGGCGATCTGGACGGCTCCCATGTCGTACGCACCTACGCCCGTCTGTGCCTGGCTGCCATCCCGGCAGCGGTGCTCGGCGGCGGCGTCGGATTCGCTGTTCTGCTGGGCCTCGGCGAAGGCGCCTTCGGGTCACTCGTCGCGCTGATCTGCGGTGGGGCCGTTCTGCTGGGCGTCTTCTTCGTCGCCGCCAAGCGGATGCGGATCGAAGAGATCAACGGCATGGTCGGCATGGTCCGAGGGCGTCTCGGGCGCTGAGGATCACCGGCCGCACAACCATCACCGCCCTTTGCGTGTCGTGCATAGCGCCGGAGTGTGGGCACAATTGGCGTGACTGTGCAGAGCTGGCTGGCATCGCGCAACGGATGGGGAGGCAGGAACGACGGTGGCGGAACGTAGCACGGCTGCTGTCGACGTGGCCGACAACAGTGGTGATGAACCGCTGGCCGCCAAGGCGGATGAGGCCACGACCGACGGGACGGCAGAAGCTCAGGACACAACGGGCACAAAGCCGCAGGAAACGGATGGTGAGCGCACCAGCTCCGAGGCCACCCTGCCGACCCCTGATCTGCACAGCGGGCACAAACTTGCCAGACGTTACCGACTCGAAGAGTGCGTCACCCGTCTGGACGGATTCAGCAGCTGGCGCGCTGTGGACGAGAAACTGCGCCGCGCGGTGGGCGTGCATCTGCTCCCCGCCGATCACCCCCGAGCCCGCTCCGTGCTGGCCGCCGCCCGCTCCTCCGCCCTGCTCGGCGACCCGCGCTTCGTGCAGGTACTCGACGCGGTGGAGGAGGACGACCTCGTCTACGTCGTCCATGAATGGCTCCCTGACGCCACCGAGCTCACTTCTCTGCTGGCCGCCGGGCCGATGGACGCGCACGACGCGTACCAGCTCGTCAGCCAGCTCTCCCAGGCCATGGCAGCCGCACACCGAGAAGGTCTCGCGCATCTGAGGCTGACCCCGGGGGCGGTGCTGCGGAGCTCGACCGGGCAGTACCGGATCCGCGGCCTCGCGGTGAACGCCGCCCTGCGGGGTATCACCGCCGACGGTCCGCAGCGTGCGGACACCGAGGCGATCGGTGCCCTGCTCTACGCCGCGCTGACCCAGCGCTGGCCGTACGAGACCGATGCCTACGGCCTGTCCGGGCTACCCAAGGGAGTGGGGCTGATCGCCCCCGACCAGGTGCGGGCCGGTGTTCACCGCGGCCTCTCCGAGCTCGCCATGCGCGCACTCGCCAATGACGGCGCCACTGCCTCCCGGCAGGAGCAGCCGTGCACCACCCCGGACGAGCTGGCCAAGGCCGTTGCCGCGATGCCTCGCATCCGCCCTCCGGAGCCAACCTTCACGGCGCCCCCGGAGTACCAGCGCACGACCTACCAGCAAGGCACCTACGGTCGCCCGCCCACAGGCCCCGGCGCCGCTCCGCAGCCCGTGATCGCCGTCCCCCCGGCCCCGCTCCAGAGCCGCACCGGCAAGGCCCTCAAGTGGGCAGTGTCCGCGCTGCTCATTGCCGCCCTGGGCCTCGGCAGCTGGCAGCTCGCCGAGACGCTCCTCGACCGCAGCAACGGCTCGGGGACCGACGGCACCACACAGACCACCCCGGAGAACGGTGACAACAAGCCTCCGGCCCCGCTCAAACCGTTGCGGATCGCCGGCGCGACGGAGTTCATGCCCAGTGGTTCGGGGATAAAGCAGGAGGACGTGCCGAAAGCCATCGACGACGATGCGAACACTGCCTGGGTCACTCCCCGCTACGTGGGCTACGCGAACTTCGGCAACTACCCGAACCGCAGAGACGGCAGCGGCATAGTCATCGATCTGGGCAGCGTTCAGGACGTCACCGGTATCAAGGCCAAGATGTACCGCAGCGGACAGAAGGCCGAGGTACTCGCCGCCGATGTGAACGCCTCCGCACCGTCGTCCCTCTCGGACTTCCCTCAACGCCTGACGAAGCTCGCAACGGTGGGGGGCGACCTGAAGGAGACCTTCGCCAAGCCCGTACGGACCCGGTACGTCCTGATCCATCTCACCGAACTGCCGTCGGACGGCACATCTGACGGCTTCCGCGGCGGAATCTCGGAGATCTCGGTCCTCGGCTGACGGAACTGGCCGGTGGGAGGCTCCTCCCACCGGCCTTTTGCGTAACCGGCCCGGCCGGCACAGACGATCACATCCCCGCATCGGACTGTGCATCTTCTGCCCTCTGCCCCTGCTCACTCGAATCGTGATAGACAGACGCACCTTGACGCAGAGAAAGGGAGGGAGGGGGAGGTGGCCGCCGAGCCGTCAGAACCACTCAGCGACTCAGACCTCCTCGCTCGCCATGTGGCCGGTGAACCCGACGCCTTCGGCGAGCTCGTACGGCGCCACCGCGACCGGCTGTGGGCCGTGGCACTCCGGACCCTGGGCGACCGCGAGGAAGCCGCCGACGCCGTCCAGGACGCCCTGGTCTCCGCCTTCCGGGCCGCCCACACCTTCCGCGGCCAGTCCGCCGTCACGACCTGGCTGCACCGCATCACCGTCAATGCCTGCCTCGACCGGGTCCGCAAGGCGGCCACCCGCAAGACCTCGCCGGTCGATGACACCGAACGGTTCGAGCAGCTCCTTGAGCCGCACGAGTCCGCGGAGGCACCGGCGGAGCGCCAGGATCTGCACCGCGAGCTCCTGGCCGCACTCGCCACTCTCCCCGCCGAGCAGCGTGCCGCACTTGTCCTCGTGGACATGCAGGGCTACCCCGTGGCCGAGGCGGCACGCATCCTTGACGTACCGACAGGCACCGTGAAAAGCCGCTGTGCACGAGGCCGGGCCCGGCTGGCTCCTCTGCTCACACACCTACGCAGTGAGGGCACAGAAGCCGATGAACCCACCGTGGGAAGGAACCGGACGCCGCGCGCATCCGTCCCACCCGCATCGGGGCCGAGGGATGCGGGAACAAGCGATCCTGCTGCAGTGAAGGGCGGAGGTGGGCGCACATGACATCAACGACCGACACGACCCAGCACCCGGATGTCACGGAGATCTCCGACCTCGCAGAAGGGCTGCTCCCGCCGTCACGTGCGGCAGAGGTGCGCGGCCATGTGGATGGCTGCGAACTCTGCGGTGATGTCCATACCTCCCTCATGGAGATCCGCGAGCTCCTCGGCACTGTGCCTGCGTCACCACACATGCCCGACGATGTCGCGGCCCGTATCGACGCCGCGCTCGCCGCCGAAGCTCTCAACACCACAGCACCCGATGACGCGGCGCATGTTTCACGTGAAACAGAACTCTCCGTGGCACAGAAGCCGGACGCAGAGCCCAGTCTCCCGGACCGCCCCGCAGGGCATCCCAGGGCAACCACCGGCCCCGGCCGCCGACCGGTCCGGCGCCACCGCCGCGCAGCCGTACTCGGCGCCGCCCTCGGTGCAGCCGTGGTCGGTGTGAGCGTCTTCATGCTGCAGAACGTCCAGCCGTCCCAGGAGGACTCCGCCCTCAAGGCGGCGGACCGCGGCTCCAGCTCCGCGGCAAAAGGCGCAGCATCCTTCTCGGAGTCCACGCTCGAAGGCCGGGTGCAAACGCTCCTTCTGAATACCGGCACGAAACCGTCGGGTTCAGACGGTGTCGGCGCTGAGAGGCAGACGCCATCCATCGGGGCACAATCGACGCCCAAGAGCGACTCTCCCGCGTCCGAGTCAGCTCAAACGCCGTTGCGCGCGCCCGTCGTGTCCGTCCCGACCTGTGTGGAGCAGGGCATCGGGCGGAAGACTGCGGCGCTCGCCGTGGAAGAGGGCACCTACGAAGGCTCGGATGCCTTCCTCGTCGTCCTGCCCCATCCCTCCGACGCGACCCGCGTCCAGGCGTATGTCGTCGACGCGGCCTGCGTCCGGGAGAAGCCCGCCGCCAAGGGCAAGCTACTGCTGACCCACGCCTACGCGCGCCCCTGAGAATCGCGCCGGACGCCGCCCCGGCACGTCGGGAATGCATCCCCCGTAGGATCCGTTGGGTGGGGTGAGAGTCGTTGAACCGACCCCAGTAGGCGTGGACAGTAGGCAGTCTGCAGAGACGAGGAAGAAACCCGTGAGCGACGTCCGTAATGTGATCATCATTGGCTCCGGCCCTGCGGGCTACACGGCCGCCCTTTACACCGCACGCGCCTCGCTGAAGCCGCTGGTGTTCGAGGGCGCCGTCACCGCGGGCGGCGCGCTGATGAACACCACCGACGTGGAGAACTTCCCGGGCTTCCAGGACGGGATCATGGGCCCGGAGCTCATGGACAACATGCGCGCCCAGGCCGAGCGCTTCGGCGCCGAGCTCGTCCCCGACGATGTCGTCTCGGTGGACCTCACCGGAGACATCAAGACGGTCACCGACACGGCCGGCACGGTACACCGCGCCAAGGCCGTCATCGTGACGACCGGCTCCCAGCACCGCAAGCTCGGCCTGCCCAACGAGGACGCCCTCTCCGGACGCGGCGTCTCCTGGTGCGCCACCTGTGACGGCTTCTTCTTCAAGGATCAGGACATCGCCGTGGTCGGCGGCGGCGACACCGCGATGGAGGAGGCGACTTTCCTTTCCCGCTTCGCGAAGTCGGTCACCATCGTCCACCGCCGCAACTCGCTGCGTGCCTCCAAGGCCATGCAGGACCGCGCCTTCGCCGACCCGAAGATCAAGTTCGCCTGGGACAGCGAGGTTGCCGGAGTACACGGCGAGCAGAAGCTGTCCGGCCTGACCCTTCGGAACACCAAGACCGGCGAGACGTCCGAGCTCGCGGTGACCGGCCTGTTCATCGCGGTGGGCCACGACCCGCGCACCGAGCTCTTCAAGGGTCAGCTCGACCTCGACGAGGAGGGCTACCTCAAGGTCGAAGCTCCCTCGACGCGCACCAACCTCACCGGTGTCTTCGGCGCCGGTGACGTCGTCGACCACACCTACCGGCAGGCCATCACCGCTGCCGGCACGGGCTGCTCGGCCGCTCTCGACGCCGAGCGCTTCCTTGCTGCGCTCGCCGACGGCGAGAAGGCCGCTGCGGCCACCGTCTGATCCACGTCTCACCCCACACCCCAAGAAGTTAAGGAGGTCGCCGTGGCCGGCGCCCTGAAGAACGTGACCGACGACTCCTTCGACGAGGTCGTCCTGAAGAGCGACAAGCCTGTGCTGGTGGACTTCTGGGCCGCGTGGTGCGGTCCGTGCCGCCAGATCGCGCCGTCCCTGGAGGCCATCGCGGCTGAGCACGGCGACCAGATCGAGATCGTCAAGCTCAACATCGACGAGAACCCGGCCACGGCCGCCAAGTACGGCGTCATGTCCATCCCGACCCTGAACGTCTACCAGGGCGGCGAGGTCGCCAAGACCATCGTCGGCGCCAAGCCGAAGGCCGCGATCCTCCGCGACCTCGAAGGCTTCATCGGCGAGTAGAACCGTGGTCCGCTGTTTCACGTGAAACGGGTCCATCCCCTCGGGGATGGACCCGTTTCACGTTGTCAGGAGCTCTCGGATCACAGCGGCCGCAGCGCCGGCTCCTTCTGGACGGCACCCAGCAACCGGTCCAGTGCCAGCTCGACGTCCTCCTTCCAGGAGAGCGTCGTACGCAGTTCCAGTCTCAGCCGCGGATGAACAGGATGCGGCCGTACGGTCTTGAAGCCGACCGCCAGCAGATGATCCGCAGGAAGCACGCAGGCAGGCTCCTTCCACCGGGCGTCACCGAAAGCCTCGATCGCCTTGAATCCCCGACGCAGCAGGTCCTTGGCGACGGTCTGCACCATGACCCGGCCCAATCCCTGCCCCTGGTATCCCGGCACGATCCAGGCAGTCATCAACTGCACGGCATCGGGGGAGACGGGGCTCGTCGGAAAGGCCGTCGAGCGCGGTACGTAGGCAGGCGGTGCATAGAGAACGAAGCCCACCGGCACATCGTCGACATAGACAACGCGGCCGCACGATCCCCACTCCAGCAGAACAGCCGAGATCCATGCCTCTTTCTCCAGCTCGGGCGTTCCCGCCTTTACTGCAGCTTCCCCACTGACCGGATCAAGCTCCCAGAAGACACACGAGCGGCAACGCCTGGGGAGATCGGAAAGGTTGTCCAGTGTGAGCGGTACGAGCCGACGCCCCATGAAGGCTGTTCCTCGCTTCCTTCGCCCGCCGCATCGCGTGCGACAGTCAGTGCACTCCGTTCAAGGAGCAGGCTGCCGACGAACCCTCCGACAGCCCCCAGGCCCAGGCCCAGCCCCACTGTCACCAGTCGGCTGCGGCTCACTGATCGCATGGCCCTCCCTCCACCGAGGCGGCTCAAGCCGGATGTGCCATACCAGAACGCATCGTATCCACCCAGAGATGAAGCCGACACCGAGAGAAAGCAAAGGGCGGGCTGTGTTCCGGTATCCACCGGAACACAGCCCGCCCCCAGCCCAACCGGCAGGGGTCAGCCCTCGTCGCCCTCGGCAGGATCCTCAGAGGGTCCCCGATCCAGCACACGCCCCTCGCCCGGTGCCAGGCTGCCGAGAATGCGGTCCAGATCCTCCATCGATGCGAACTCGACGACGATCTTTCCCTTCTTCTGTCCGAGGTCGACCTTCACCCTGGTCTCGAAGCGGTCCGAGAGCCGGGAAGCAAGATCGGTCAGCGCAGGCGACAACCGGCCGCCGGCCCGCGGCCCCTTGGCCTTGGCAGTACTCGTGGGCCTGGAGCCCATGAGGGTCACAATCTCTTCGACCGCACGCACCGACAGCCCTTCGGCCACAATGCGATGTGCCAGCCTGTCCTGCTCCTCCGAGTCGTCCACGGACAGCAGCGCCCGCGCATGACCGGCCGACAGCACCCCGGCCGCGACCCTCCGCTGCACCGGAGGCGACAGCCTCAGCAGTCGCAGCGTGTTGGACACCTGCGGGCGGGAACGCCCGATCCGGTCGGCCAGCTGGTCATGCGTGCACTTGAAGTCCTTGAGCAGCTGGTCGTACGCGGCTGCCTCCTCCAACGGGTTCAGCTGAGCCCGGTGAAGGTTCTCCAGAAGCGCGTCCAGGAGAAGCTTCTCGTCGTCCGTGGCCCGGACGATGGCCGGGATACGCTCCAGACCCGCCTCACGGCAGGCCCTCCAGCGCCGCTCACCCATGATGAGCTCATAGCGCTCCGGACCCATCTTTCGCACGACAACGGGCTGGAGAAGACCCACCTCCTTGATGGAGGTCACCAACTCGGCAAGCGCGTCCTCGTCGAACACCTCACGGGGCTGACGAGGATTCGGGGTGATGGAGCCGAGAAGAAGCTCGGCGAAGTACGCCCCGGCAGCTCCCACAGATTCTGCGGCTGCCTCGGACCCCGAAACCGGCGCACTCGGCTCCGGCACAACCGGAGCAGACGCAAGAGTGGCCACCTTCGCAGCGGCCACCCCCCGCTCTGCCGTCATGACAGGACCCGCCCCAGGAGAGGCCGAGCCCACCCCCGTGGACGGCACCTGCTTCTCCTGCGGAGCGGCGGGGATCAGGGCACCTAGCCCACGCCCCAACCCTCTTCGACGCTCACTCACTGGATCCCCTCCGAAATGCTCTGCTGGCTGTTCCCACTGCCCGTATGGGCATGCTGGGCCTCGTACTGCACCCCGACACCCCGCAGGGCGATCTCACGCGCCGCCTCGAGGTACGACAGCGACCCACTCGAACCCGGGTCGTACGTCAGCACGGTCTGCCCATAGCTCGGTGCCTCCGAAATCCGCACAGACCGCGGAATGCTCGTCCGCAGCACCTCCTTGCCGAAATGGCTGCGCACCTCCTCCGCAACCTGCGAAGCGAGCCTGGTCCTGCCGTCGTACATGGTGAGCAGAATCGTCGACACATGAAGATCGGGGTTGAGATGCCCCCGCACCAGGTCCACATTGCGCAGCAGCTGCCCCAGCCCTTCCAGCGCGTAGTACTCGCACTGAATAGGGATCAGCACCTCGGCACCGGCGACCAGGGCATTGACCGTCAGCAGACCGAGCGAAGGCGGGCAGTCGATGAGGATGTAGTCCAACGGCTGCTCATACGCCTGGATCGCCCGCTGCAGTCGACTCTCCCGCGCCACCAGCGACACCAACTCGATCTCCGCACCGGCGAGATCGATGGTGGCGGGGGCACAGAAGAGGCCTTCGACGTCCGGAACAGGCTGAACCACCTCGGAGAGCGGCCTGCTCTCCACCAGGACGTCATAGATGGAGGGGACTTCGGCATGGTGATCGATCCCCAGAGCCGTAGAGGCGTTCCCCTGCGGGTCAAGGTCGACCACCAGAACACGTGCGCCGTGGAGCGCAAGGGAGGCGGCAAGGTTGACCGTCGTGGTCGTCTTGCCCACCCCACCCTTCTGATTGGCTACCACCATGACGCGCGTCCGGTCAGGACGGGGTAGGCCCTCGCCGGCGCGGCCAAGGGCCTCGACCGCCAGCTGGGCCGCGCGACCGATGGGTGTGTCGTCCATCGGCGGCGGTGTTTCACGTGAAACACCCTCCCCCGCCGATTCGGTTCGGGGACCGGGGACCGGATCGGTCATCGGTCCCGCGATGTTGGCGTCGGACCGCAAGGATTCACTCTCCTCGACTTCAGGCTCGCAATGAACAGAGCCTGCCATGCTTTCGGGGTCGCGAACCAGCGAGGCCCGCTCTTCTGTGGATGAATCCACTTCTGTGGACAACCCCGTAGCCCTAACGGGCCTGCGATGCCGCGGCGCGGCAACCGCGCGACCACGGCCGATGATCCCATGCAGCAGAGAGCGACGTTTCACGTGAAACACGATGCCCCTGCAGCCTAGCTACAGGGGCACGACACTCCGCGTGGGGTACGTATGGCTGCTTGTCGGGAGCACCACCAACAGACGCCACGAACCGTATGTAACGGACGATTTCGCAGCGTGACCAGACGCGTCAGCGACGACGCCTCGTACGGCTCGTCCTCGCAGCCTTGGCCCTCTTTGCGGCGAACCTCACACCGCCCGGACTCTCCCCGACCACCACGCGCACCACCGTGGACATCGGATCGACAACGCCCTCTCCGACGTGCAACACCTCGGTCTCCACCACACCGAGCTTGCTCAGGGCCGCACGCGCGCCGACGATCTCCTCCTCGGCCGTATCCCCCTTGAGTGCCAGCATCTCTCCGTATGGACGCAGTAGCGGAACTCCCCAGCCGGCCAGCCGATCAAGCGGCGCCACGGCCCGAGCTGTCACCACGTGAACCGGCTGAAGCGTCCCCAGAACCTCCTCGGCCCGACCACGCACGACCGTCACATGGTTCAGGCCCAGCAGCTCGACGACTTCCTGGAGGAAATTCGTCCGCCGGAGCAGAGGCTCCAGCAAGGTGATCTTGAGATCCGGACGCACCAGTGCCAGCGGGATACCCGGAAGGCCCGCACCGGAGCCCACATCGCAGACCGTGACGCCCTCAGGCACGACCTCGGAGAGCACCGCGCAATTCAGCAGATGCCGCTCCCACAGCCGCGGCACCTCACGCGGGCCGATCAGCCCCCGCTTCACCCCGGCATCGGCCAGCAGTTCCGCGTACCGGACAGCCTCCGGGAAGAACTCACCGAAAACCGCCCGCGCCTCTTCGGGCGCCTGGGGAAGCTCTACTTCCGCCGTCACGGGAACCGTCCTTCCATACCGCACTACCGCACTGTGGGTGGCTGACTATCAGGCTGACAAAGATCGGCCCCGCCTGCGAACAGACGGGGCCGACAGAACAAGGGTCCGGTCAGGCCGGGAGAACGACGACGAAGCGCTGCGGCTCCTCGCCCTCGGACTCGCTGCGCAGACCAGCGGCCGCAACCGCATCGTGCACAACCTTGCGTTCGAACGGCGTCATCGGGTCCAGCTTCACCGGCTCACCGGTGCTCTTGACCTCGTCCGCGGCCTTGGCACCCAGCTCGGCGAGCTCCGCCCGCTTCTTGGCCCGGAAGCCCGCGATATCCAGCATCAGCCGACTGCGGTCACCGGTCTCCCGGTGCACAGCAAGCCGCGTCAGCTCCTGGAGCGCCTCCAGCACCTCACCGTCGCGGCCCACGAGCTTCTGCAGATCACGTGCCGAATCGCTGATGATCGAGACCGCGGCCCGGTCCGCCTCGACGTCCATGTCGATATCGCCGTCGAGATCGGCGATATCGAGCAGGCCCTCAAGGTAGTCCGCTGCGATCTCGCCCTCCTGCTCAAGACGGGTCAAGGTGTCGCTGCCCTCAGCGGCCGTGGAGGTGGTGCCTTCCGTCACGGATGGACTCCTTCTTACTTCTTGGACGGGTGCTTGGGCCGCTGCGGGCCCTTGCGCTGTCCGGACTTGGCTTGGCGTGAGGAGCCGGACGCGGGCTTGCCCGCCGGCTTGGGCTTGTCGTCCTGCGATGCGTCCGGCTTCTGCAGGGAGGTCTTGGATTCCGACTCGGTGGACTCGGTGTCCTTGGCCTCCGCCTGCTGGGCGGTACCGGTCTGACGCTGGGCCTTGGTCTGGCGCTTGGGCTGCTGACGCCGCTGCGCGGCTCCGCCCTCGGACTCGGCAAGAGCCGTATCGCTCTTGATCACCGTGCCGTCCTCCTGGGCGGCGAAGCCCAGCTTGGCCAGTCCCGTGATGAACTTCCGCTCGATTTCATTGCGATCCGAGCCCTTGGACACGATCCGCTTGACCGTATTGCGCTTGGTTTTGCCGCGCACCTCACCGTGAGCGGTGACGCTCTTCAGCAGACGTCCCAGGTAGTGGTCCTGCGCCTTGCTGCCCGGGGTCGGGTTCTGGTTGATCACGTACATCTGCTGACCCATGGTCCAGACGTTGGTGGTCAGCCAGTAGACGAGGACACCGACGGGGAAGTTGATGCCCATGACGGCGAAGATCAGCGGGAAGATGTACATCAGCATCTTCTGCTGCTGCATGTACGGCGTCTTGACCGTCAGGTCGACGTTCTTCGTCATCAGCTGGCGCTGGGTGAAGAACTGCGACGCCGACATCATCACGATCATGACCGCAGTGACGACCCGGACATCGGTCAGAGAGGCGCCGAGAGCCTGGACCTTCTCTCCGCTGTCCATGAACTTGGCAGCGAGCGGAGCACCGAAGATGTGTGCCTGACGGGCGCTGTCGAGCAGCGACTGGTCGATGACACCGATCTTCTTGTTCGAGGCGATGGCCGAGAGCACGTGATACAGGGCGAAGAAGAACGGCGACTGCGCCAGGATGGGAAGGCACGAGGAGAGCGGGTTGGTACCCGTCTCCTTGTACAGCTTCATCATCTCTTCGGACTGACGCTGCTTGTCGCTCTTGTAGCGCTCCTGGATCGCCTTCATCTTCGGCTGGAGCACCTGCATGTTCCGGGTCGACTTGATCTGCTTAACGAAAAGCGGGATCAGGCAGATCCGGATCAGCACCACCAGGGACACGATGGACAGGCCCCAGGCCCAGCCCGTGTCATCGCCGAAGATCGCTCCGTACAACTTGTGGAACTGGACGATGACCCATGAAACAGGCCAGGTGATAAAGCTGAACAGACTGGCAATCGTGTCCACTAATCAGGCTCCTTGAGCATTGGGCGAAGTCTCTGCGGCCGGGCTCGGGGGTTCGGAAACCGACCCCCCGGGAGGCACATCAGCGGCGGAGTCCCCGCCCTTGCTGCCGCGCATGGCATTACGCAGCAGTTCGTGCCAACGCGGACGTTTACGTGGTGGAACATGGTCCACGCCGCCGGGTGACCACGGATTGCACCGCAGGATGCGCCAGGCAGTCAGCGCAGTTCCCTTGATCGCTCCGTGCCGGTCGATCGCCGTATATCCATAGTGGGAACACGACGGGTAGTAACGGCAGACAGGCCCGAGGAGTGGGCTGATCGTCCACTGATACAGCTTGATAAGAGCCAGCAGCGGGTACTTCATCGCGCGCCCCCTCCCAGCAGCCGCTGGAGAGCGGCGTCCAGGTCTCGGGCCAGCTGTTCATGGTCGGCGTCGCCCGCTCCGGGCAGCGCTCGTACGACAACCAGGCTACCGGGGGGCAGCAGGGCCAGCCGCTCGCGGACCAGGTGGCGAAGCCTGCGCTTCACCGCTGTGCGCACAACCGCTCCACCCACAGCTTTGCTGACAACGAAACCCGCACGCGGCGGGGGAGCACTCTCCCCAATCACGTGCGGGTCCGTTGCACCGCTGCGTAGATGAACGACGAGTAGCGGGCGGCCGGCCCGGCGTCCTCGACGTACTGCGGTCGCGAAGTCCTCGCGCCGCCTCAGCCGATTCTCGGTAGGCAGCACGTCATGACCTGTTAGCGATCAGGCGGACAGGTTGGCGCGACCCTTGCCACGGCGGGACGCGAGAATCGCGCGGCCGGCACGGGTGCGCATACGCAGCCGGAAGCCGTGGGTCTTCGCGCGACGACGGTTGTTCGGCTGGAAGGTGCGCTTGCTCACTCGGGGGCTCCAGAAATGACTCGTGTGTTGGCGGGACATCGCCTGGCTGTCACCGTGCGCCCACGAGAGACTCGCGTAAACGCCCTAGTGCACCGCTTCACAATCACAGATCGTGATCTTTGCCCATCGGAGGCAGGCGGCAGCAGCCATCGACAACTCGACCTGGTCACGGTACGCGCGGCTACGCCATCCGGTCAAACCGGCTCCACGACACCCCCCACTGTGCACAGCCTGTGGACAACGACTTGAACCACGCGGGTCGGCCTGACTACCGTGGCTGAACTCCGGTTCTTTTTCTTCCTGCCTGCCGGTCCTCACCCATCCCGACCCATCCCGTCCCGAGAACCACACATTCGTGGGACCAGCGAGAGAGCGTGCCTTGTGGCTGATGTACCTGCCGATCTTGCCGCAGTGTGGCCACGAGTGCTGGAGCAACTCCTCGGGGAGGGCCAGCAGGGCATCGAGCCGAAGGACAAACAGTGGATCGAGCGCTGCCAGCCGCTCGCACTGGTCGCCGACACGGCGCTGCTCGCCGTCCCCAATGAATGGGGCAAGCGAGTCCTGGAAGGCCGGCTCGCGCCGCTCATCAGCGAGACGCTGAGCCGCGAATGCGGCCGTCCGATCCGCATCGCGATCACCGTCGACGACTCCGCGGGCGAGCCTCCGAGCCCGCCCGCGCCCCCGATGCACCAGTCCCAGCAGCCTCAGCAGCACCGCTACCAGGGACCGCAGCACGATGAGCGTCAGCACAACGACGCGTACGACGGATACGGACACCGGCCCTCCGACGACGGCATGCCGACCGCCCGGCCCGCCTACCCCGACTACCAGCAGCAGCGCCCCGGCCCCGGCGCGTGGCCGCGCACCCAGGAGGACCTCTCCTGGCAGCAACCACGGCTCGGCGGATTCCAGGACCGCGACGCCTCGGCGGAGCAGTGGCGCGAGCCGTACGCCGGCGGCCGCCCCCAGCAGCCGCAGCACGACTACCGGTCACAGCCGCCCGAGCGCCAGAGTTACGAGCAACAGCGCCCCGAGCGCCACGACATGCAGGACCCCCAGCACCGGCAGGGCGGTGCCGGCACCGGACGGCCCGGCGGCGCCACCGGGCCGATGGGCGCGCAGCCCGCTCCCACGCCCGGCCCCGGCGAGCCGGCGGCCCGGCTGAATCCGAAGTACCTCTTCGACACCTTCGTCATCGGCGCGTCCAACCGATTCGCGCACGCCGCGGCGGTCGCCGTCGCCGAAGCCCCCGCCAAGGCCTACAACCCGCTCTTCATCTATGGGGAGTCCGGACTCGGCAAGACCCACCTGCTGCACGCCATCGGGCACTACGCCCGCAGCCTCTACCCGGGCACCCGGGTGCGGTACGTGAGCTCCGAGGAGTTCACCAACGAGTTCATCAACTCGATCCGCGACGGCAAGGGCGACACCTTCCGCAAGCGCTACCGCGATGTGGACATCCTGCTGGTCGACGACATCCAGTTCCTGGCGAGCAAGGAGTCGACGCAGGAGGAGTTCTTCCACACCTTCAATACGCTCCACAACGCCAACAAGCAGATCGTGCTGTCCTCGGACCGGCCGCCCAAGCAGCTGGTGACCCTGGAGGACCGGTTGCGGAACCGTTTCGAGTGGGGTCTGACCACCGATGTGCAGCCGCCGGAGCTGGAGACGCGGATCGCGATCCTCCGCAAGAAGGCGGTGCAGGAGCAGCTCAACGCCCCGCCGGAGGTGCTGGAGTTCATCGCCTCCCGCATCTCCCGGAACATCAGGGAGCTGGAGGGGGCGCTGATCCGGGTCACGGCCTTTGCCAGTCTCAACCGTCAGCCGGTGGACCTCGGGCTGACCGAGCATGTGCTGAAGGATCTGATCCCGGGTGGCGAGGACTCGGCTCCGGAGATCACGGCGACAGCGATCATGGCGGCGACCGCGGACTACTTCGGTCTGACAGTGGACGATCTCTGCGGAACGTCGCGCAGCCGCGTGCTGGTGACGGCCCGCCAGATCGCCATGTACCTCTGCCGGGAGCTGACCGACCTCTCGCTGCCCAAGATCGGTGCGCAGTTCGGCGGCCGCGACCATACGACGGTGATGCACGCGGACCGGAAGATCCGCGCGCTGATGGCGGAGCGACGCTCCATCTACAACCAGGTCACCGAGCTCACCAATCGCATCAAGAACGGCTGACGGACCACCGGCACACGCTCTGTACGCGCCGAAAGGGCGCCTGGGGAACCCTGCGAGGGTTCCCCAGGCGCCCTTCTCCGTTGCCGCCGTCGAGCCCTCCTGAAGGCATCCCGGCGCCTTCCCCGAGCCCTTCCGGAGCCTCGGAAGCCCCGCCGAACCCGTGTCCAAAGCCTCGGAAGCCCCGCCGAACCCGCTTTCCAAGGCTCCGATGCA
The DNA here is from genome assembly GCF_043200155.1 of Streptomyces sp. NPDC048473. Classification (NCBI taxonomy): domain Bacteria; kingdom Bacillati; phylum Actinomycetota; class Actinomycetes; order Kitasatosporales; family Streptomycetaceae; genus Streptomyces; species Streptomyces sp. NPDC048473. The sequence goes on along the minus strand of NZ_JBICXE010000004.1, from coordinate 235,643 downwards.
GTCGCGGTGTTCGAATACCCGGCGCCGGCCGTCCGTTCTCCACAGATCTGGGGAGATTTTCCCCTCCACAGCCTGGGGACCCAGAAGTTGTCCCATATTGCTTCCACAGGGGTGACTGCCGATACTCCATCAGGCCAGGTCAAGGGCCTGGGGATTTGTGGTCAACAATGATCCACAGCCTGTGGACAAAATATTCGTCCACAGGGAGCCGATGATGTTGTCCACCGGCGGCCCACAGCCCGGGCCATGTTGTCCCCAGCTTCCCCAGGCTTCTCCACACCTCTGTCCACTGTTCGGCAACGCAACACCGCCTTTCACTGCGCCGAGTGAAAGGCGTCACACCAAGAGGGTCGGTTGGGCTGTGGGGAACGTGGGTAAAGCTGGGGACAGCCCTGGGGAGAAACCCCCCTGTCCTGTGCATCGGGTGTGCAGAACTTTCGGGTGTCCACAGAAGTGCCGGGTTGTCCACCGGTGCCACCCACAGGGTCGGTGGACAAAAAACTGGGCCTGACCTGCGAAAACGACGTTATCCACCGTTTCCACAGGCCCTACTACTACTGCCACCTATAGTTAGCCCGGAATCCGCTTCGAAGTGGGGCCTGTGCACAACTCGGCGCCGGAGCTCTCCGAACCTCTTGTCGCGACTTGACCCCGAGCAGCACCGAGTGTCGGTGCCGTACGTCAGACTGGTCCCCGGCGTCCTCCCGCTGTCATCGGTGGGAGACCCGATCAGACGACGAAGGCCAGCAGGGCGAGCGAGCAACAGCAGGAGGCGGTTCCGGTGAAGATCCGGGTGGAGCGCGATGTACTCGCGGAGGCTGTGGCCTGGGTGGCCCGTAGCCTCCCGGCCCGTCCGCCGGCGCCCGTTCTTGCGGGCCTTCTGCTGAAGGCTGAGGACGGCGCCCTCAGCTTCTCCAGCTTCGACTACGAGGTCTCGGCCCGGGTCTCGGTGGATGCCGAGGTCGAGGAGGACGGCACGGTGCTGGTCTCCGGCCGGCTGCTCGCCGACATCTGCCGCGCCCTTCCCAACCGCCCGGTGGAGATTTCCACAGACGGTGTACGGGCGACCGTGGTCTGCGGCTCCTCGCGATTCACACTCCACACCCTTCCTGTGGAGGAGTACCCGGCGCTGCCGGAGATGCCGACCGCGACGGGCACGGTCCCTGGTGAGGTCTTCGCTTCGGCCGCCGCCCAGGTTGCCATCGCCGCGGGCCGTGACGACACGCTGCCGGTCCTGACCGGTGTGCGGATCGAGATCGAGGGCGAGACCGTCACCCTGGCCTCCACCGACCGCTACCGCTTCGCGGTCCGCGAGTTCCTCTGGAAGCCTGAGAACCCGGATGCCTCGGCTGTCGCTCTGGTGCCCGCCAAGACGCTGCTGGACACCGCCAAGGCGCTGACCAGCGGTGACACGGTGACTCTGGCGCTGTCCGGCTCGGGCGCCGGTGAGGGCCTGATCGGTTTCGAGGGCGCGGGCCGGCGTACGACCACGCGACTGCTCGAAGGCGATCTGCCGAAGTACCGGACGCTGTTCCCCACCGAGTTCAACTCGGTCGCGGTCATCGAGACCGCTCCGTTCGTCGAGGCCGTCAAGCGTGTGGCTCTCGTCGCCGAGCGGAACACTCCGGTGCGGCTCAGCTTCGAGCAGGGTGTGCTGATCCTGGAGGCGGGTTCCAGCGACGATGCACAGGCTGTGGAGCGGGTCGACGCGGTGCTGGAGGGTGACGACATCTCGATCGCCTTCAACCCGACCTTCCTGCTGGACGGACTGAGCGCGATCGACTCCCCGGTTGCCCAGCTCTCCTTCACGACGTCCACCAAGCCTGCGCTGCTCAGCGGCCGCCCGGCTGTGGATGCCGAGGCGGATGACGCGTACAAGTACCTGATCATGCCGGTCCGCCTTTCCGGCTGATCCGGGCACCGGTCTGCAATGGCAGCTCCCGACGGGCACGCTCAGCGCCGAGCATGCCCGTCGGTCTGTCCCCGGCCGGGCGTAGGCTCGGCCCTGGGTACGAATCGGCACAACGCTTAAGGAATCTCTGATGGAGCTCGGTCTCGTCGGCCTCGGCAAGATGGGCGGCAACATGCGCGAGCGCATCCGCCGCGCAGGCCACACCGTCATCGGTTACGACCGCAACCCGGACGTCTCCGATGTCCACAGCCTCGAAGAGCTTGTGGGCAAGTTGAAGGGCCCCCGGGTCATCTGGGTGATGGTGCCGGCCGGTGCCCCGACCCAGGCCACCATCGACGAACTGGCCGGGCTTCTCTCGCCCGGTGACATCGTCGTGGACGGCGGGAACTCGCGCTGGACGGACGACGAGAAGCACGCGGTCGAGCTGGGCATCAAGGGCATCGGCTTCGTGGACTGCGGTGTCTCCGGCGGTGTCTGGGGCCTGGAGAACGGCTATGCGCTGATGTACGGCGGCGCCGCCGAGAACGTGGCGAAGGTCCAGCCGGTCTTCGACGCGCTGAAGCCCGAGGGCGACTTCGGTTCCGTCCACGCGGGCAAGGTCGGCGCCGGCCACTTCGCGAAGATGGTCCACAACGGCATCGAGTACGCCATGATGCAGGCCTACGCCGAGGGCTGGGAGCTGCTGGAGAAGGTCGACTCCGTCACCGATGTGCGCGAGGTTTTCCGCTCCTGGCAGGAGGGCACGGTCATCCGTTCCTGGCTGCTCGACCTGGCGGTCAACGCGCTGGACGACGACGAGCACCTCGACAAGCTCCGTGGTTTCGCCGCAGACTCCGGAGAGGGCCGCTGGACGGTGGAGGCCGCGATCGACAACGCGGTGCCGCTGCCCGCGATCACGGCGTCGCTCTTCGCGCGTTTCGCCTCGCGGCAGGACGACTCCCCGCAGATGAAGATGATCGCCGCGCTGCGCAACCAGTTCGGTGGCCACGCGGTGGAGAACAAGAAGTAACCGCTACGAGGAACGGGCCGGACCAGGGCGTCCGACCCGTAACTACGGAGCACGGAGCAGGAAGCCGGGAAGGTCGGCGTACACCCATGCATGTCACGCATCTCTCGCTGGCCGACTTCCGCTCGTACGCCCGGGTCGAGGTACCTCTCGATCCGGGCGTCACTGCTTTCGTGGGGGCCAACGGCCAGGGCAAGACGAATCTGGTGGAGGCCGTCGGCTACCTTGCGACGCTCGGCAGCCATCGGGTCTCCTCCGATGCGCCGCTGGTGCGGATGGGTGCGGACCGGGCTGTCATCCGGGCTGCTGTGACGCAGGGCGAGCGTTCGCAGCTGATCGAGCTGGAGCTCAACCCGGGCAAGGCCAATCGGGCCCGGATCAATAGATCGTCACAGGTCAGGCCGCGTGACGTGCTGGGGATCGTACGGACGGTGCTGTTCGCGCCGGAGGATCTGGCGCTGGTCAAGGGCGACCCCGGGGAGCGTCGGCGCTTTCTCGACGAGCTGATCACGGCGCGTTCGCCACGGATGGCGGGAGTCCGCTCGGACTACGAGCGGGTGCTGAAGCAGCGCAACACCTTGCTGAAGTCCGCGGCGATGGCACGCAGGCACGGCGGCCGGTCGATGGATCTGTCCACCCTCGATGTGTGGGACCAGCATCTGGGCCGGGTGGGTGCGGAGCTGCTGGCGCAGCGGCTGGATCTGATCGCGACCCTGCAGCCGCTGACCGACAAGGCGTACGCGGATGTCGCGCCCGGCGGCGGCCCCGTGACATTGGAGTACCGCAGTTCGGTCGGCGCGGGCGTGGAGCCGGCCCGTACCCGTGACGAGCTGTACGAGCAGCTGATCGCCGCCCTCGCGGAGGTCCGTAAGCAGGAGATCGAGCGGGGTGTGACGTTGGTCGGTCCGCACCGTGATGATCTGTTGCTGGGGTTGCGCGGGATGCCGGCCAAGGGGTACGCGAGCCATGGTGAGTCCTGGTCGTACGCGTTGGCGCTGCGGCTGGCTTCGTACGATCTGCTGCGCGGCGAGGGCAATGAGCCGGTGCTGGTGCTGGACGATGTCTTTGCCGAGCTGGATGCGCGTCGTCGTGAGCGGTTGGCGGAGTTGGTGGCTCCGGGTGAGCAGGTGCTGGTGACGGCTGCGGTGGATGACGATGTTCCGGGTGTGCTGGCGGGGACGCGGTATGCGGTGTCGTCGGGTGGGGTGGAGCGGCTGTGAGCGGGCGTGGTGAGGCGTCCGGGGCTTCTGGGGAGCTGGCGCAGGAGCGGCCGGTGGAAGGGAAGCAGCCGGAGCCGTCGGGTGTGGATCTGGCGCGGGTGGCGTTGCGTGCGGCGAAGGAGCAGGCGCGGGCGCGTGGTGCTGCGGCGCAGCAGAAGAAGCAGGCCAGGCGGGGTGGCGGGCTGCGTTCGGGGGCGAGGGCGGATGGGCGCGATCCGTTGCCGCTGGGCGCCGCGATCAATCGTCTGATCACTGAGCGCGGCTGGGAGACGCCGGCGGCGGTGGGTGGCGTGATGGGCCGCTGGCCGCAGATCGTCGGTGCGGACCTGGCCAATCACTGTGTGCCGTTGCGGTATGACGAGGATCCGGACGAGCGGGTGCTGACGGTGCAGTGCGATTCGACGGCGTGGGCGACGCAGCTGCGGTTGCTGGCACCTCAGCTGGTGGCTCGGCTGAATGCGGATCTGGGGCATGGCACGGTGAGGTTGATCAAGGTGTTGGGGCCGGGTGGTCCGCAGCGCAGGTTCGGTCCGCTGCGGGCGCCGGGGAGCACCGGTCCTGGCGATACGTACGGCTGACGCCCTGAGCTGGTCTTTTCCTTGTTTTTGAGCTTCGTGGGGGCTCTGTTCCGGATTGAGTCGTGGCCTTGTGCTGTCTTCTCGGTGGTGTTGTCCGTTGCGCCCGTGTTGTGCCGGTGTGCGGTGGTTGAAACCACGCGGGGAGAGTGGGGCGTCCCTCACGGTAGTGGGAGGTTGACAGGCCGAAGCGCTCAATGCCCGTGTGAGCCTCTTGGGGGCCCTTCCTGAATATGGGGAGTCGTCAGGCGCTCATTCAGGGCGGCACATGCGTACTCAGGTACCGGCAAACCCCCATTCGTGTCGGTGCTACCGGTAGACTGGTGGACAATCCCGCATCCTTGCGGGGCTCGTCGATACAAGCCGAACGACGCAGCCGCTCCCGACTGTCCGGAGAACGGCCTGTGCTGTGCCAGAAAGGGCGCTTCGTGGCCGATTCCGGCAACCCCAACGAGAACATTCCGTCCACCCCCGGTGAGAGCGGCGGGGCAACTGCCTCGGGCGAGGTCACTGCCTCGTACGACGCGAGCGCGATCACCGTCCTCGAGGGCCTGGACGCGGTCCGCAAGCGACCTGGCATGTACATCGGCTCGACCGGTGAGCGTGGCCTGCACCACCTGGTACAGGAAGTGGTCGACAACTCGGTCGACGAAGCCCTGGCCGGGCACGCGGACACGATCGACGTCACGATCCTCGCCGACGGCGGGGTCCGTGTGATCGACAACGGCCGTGGCATCCCGGTCGGCATCGTGCCGTCGGAGAAGAAGCCGGCGGTCGAGGTCGTGCTGACCGTGCTGCACGCCGGCGGTAAGTTCGGCGGCGGCGGTTATGCCGTCTCCGGCGGTCTGCACGGTGTCGGTGTCTCCGTGGTGAATGCGCTATCCACGCGTCTCGCTGTGGAGATCAAGACAGATGGCTTCCGCTGGACCCAGGACTACAAGCTCGGTGTGCCCACCGCTCCGCTGGCCCGTAACGAGGCCACCGAGGAGTCGGGTACGTCGGTCACCTTCTGGGCCGACGGGGACATCTTCGAGACCACCGAGTACTCCTTCGAGACCCTTGCGCGCCGCTTCCAGGAGATGGCGTTCCTCAACAAGGGCCTGACGATCAAGCTCACCGACGAGCGTGAGTCGGCGAAGGCGACGGCGGGTGCGGATGTCGCCGAGGTGGCCGAGGTCGCCGAGGAGGAGCAGGCCCGTACGGTCACGTACCACTACGAGGGCGGCATCGTCGACTTCGTGAAGTACCTCAACTCCCGCAAGGGCGATGTCATTCACCAGTCGGTGATCGACATCGAGGCCGAGGACAAGGAGCGTCTCCTCTCGGCCGAGATCGCGATGCAGTGGAACACGCAGTACAGCGAGGGTGTGTACTCCTTCGCGAACACGATCCACACGCATGAGGGCGGTACGCACGAGGAAGGCTTCCGCGCCGCGCTGACCACGCTGGTCAACAAGTACGCGCGCGAGAAGAAGCTGCTGCGCGAGAAGGACGACAACCTCACCGGTGACGACGTCCGTGAGGGTCTGACGGCGATCATCTCGGTGAAGCTGGGCGAGCCGCAGTTCGAGGGGCAGACGAAGACCAAGCTGGGTAACACGGAGGCGAAGACCTTCGTCCAGAAGGTCGTCCACGAGCAGCTCACGGACTGGTTCGACCGCAATCCGAACGAGGCGGCCGACATCATCCGCAAGGGCATCGCGGCGGCCACGGCCCGTGTAGCGGCCCGCAAGGCGCGTGATCTGACCCGTCGTAAGGGGCTCCTGGAGAGTGCCTCGCTGCCGGGCAAGTTGAGCGACTGCCAGTCCAACGACCCGACGAAGTGCGAGATCTTCATCGTCGAGGGTGACTCCGCCGGTGGTTCGGCGAAGTCCGGCCGTAACCCGATGTACCAGGCGATCCTGCCGATCCGCGGCAAGATCCTGAACGTCGAGAAGGCCCGGGTCGACAAGATCCTGCAGAACACCGAGGTCCAGGCGCTGATCTCGGCCTTCGGTACCGGGGTCCACGAGGACTTCGACATCGAGAAGCTCCGCTATCACAAGATCATCCTGATGGCGGACGCCGATGTCGACGGGCAGCACATCAACACCCTGCTGCTGACGTTCCTCTTCCGCTTCATGCGTCCGCTGGTCGAGGCAGGGCACGTGTACCTCTCCCGCCCGCCGCTCTTCAAGATCAAGTGGGGCCGGGACGACTTCGAGTACGCGTACTCGGACCGCGAGCGCGACGCCCTGGTCGAGTTGGGCAAGCAGAACGGCAAGCGGATCAAGGATGACTCGATCCAGCGCTTCAAGGGTCTCGGCGAGATGAACGCCGAGGAGCTGCGCATCACCACGATGGACGTCGACCACCGGGTGCTCGGCCAGGTGACGCTGGACGACGCGGCGCAGGCCGACGACCTCTTCTCGGTGCTGATGGGCGAGGACGTCGAGGCGCGGCGCTCGTTCATCCAGCGCAACGCCAAGGACGTCCGCTTCCTCGACATCTGAGTCGGCCGTACCAGCAAGCCGCCGCTCGAAAGGACTTTGACCAGCAATGGCCGACGAGAACACCCCTGTGACACCTGAAGAGGAGCCCGCCACCGGTGTGGGCATGCGTGTCGAGCCCGTCGGGCTCGAGACGGAGATGCAGCGTTCCTACCTCGACTACGCGATGTCCGTCATCGTCTCGCGTGCGCTGCCCGACGTGCGGGACGGCCTGAAGCCCGTCCACCGCCGGGTGCTGTACGCGATGTACGACGGCGGCTACCGGCCCGAGAAGGGCTTCTACAAGTGCGCCCGTGTCGTCGGTGACGTCATGGGTACGTACCACCCGCACGGCGACTCCTCGATCTACGACGCCCTGGTGCGCCTGGCGCAGCACTGGTCGATGCGCATGCCGCTGGTGGACTCCAACGGCAACTTCGGTTCCCCGGGCAACGACCCGGCCGCAGCCATGCGGTACACCGAGTGCAAGATGATGCCGCTGTCCATGGAGATGGTCCGGGACATCGACGAGGAGACCGTCGACTTCCAGGACAACTACGACGGCCGTAACCAGGAGCCGACGGTTCTGCCGGCGCGCTTCCCGAACCTGCTGGTCAACGGTTCGGCGGGCATCGCGGTCGGTATGGCGACCAACATCCCGCCGCATAACCTGCGCGAGGTCGCGTCCGGTGCGCAGTGGTACCTGGAGCACCCGGAGGCCTCGCAGGAGGAGCTCCTGGATGCCCTGCTCGAGCGGATCAAGGGTCCGGACTTCCCGACGGGCGCACTCGTCGTGGGCCGCAGGGGCATCGAGGAGGCGTACCGCACGGGCCGTGGCTCGATCACGATGCGTGCGGTCGTGGCGGTCGAGGAGATCCAGAACCGCCAGTGCCTGGTGGTCACGGAACTTCCGTACCAGACCAACCCCGACAACCTCGCGCAGAAGATCGCCGACCTGGTGAAGGACGGCAAGGTCGGCGGGATCGCGGACGTCCGTGACGAGACCTCGTCGCGTACGGGGCAGCGCCTGGTCGTCGTGCTCAAGCGGGACGCGGTCGCCAAGGTCGTACTGAACAACCTGTACAAGCACACCGATCTGCAGAACAACTTCGGCGCCAACATGCTGGCGCTGGTGGACGGGGTGCCGCGCACCCTGTCGATCGACGCGTTCATCCGGCACTGGGTGACGCACCAGATCGAGGTCATCGTCCGGCGTACGAAGTTCCGTCTGCGCAAGGCGGAGGAGCGGGCGCACATCCTGCGTGGCCTGCTCAAGGCGCTGGACGCGATCGACGAGGTCATCGCCCTCATCCGGCGCAGCAACACCGTGGAGATCGCGCGCGAGGGCCTGATGGGCCTGCTGGAGATCGACGAGATCCAGGCGAACGCGATCCTGGAGATGCAGCTGCGCAGGCTGGCCGCGCTGGAGCACCAGAAGATCACGGCCGAGCACGACGAGCTCCAGGCGAAGATCAACGAGTACAACGCGATCCTGGTGTCGCCGGAACGGCAGCGTCAGATCGTCAGCGAGGAGCTGGCGGCGATCGTCGAGAAGTTCGGCGACGACCGGCGTTCCAAGCTGGTGCCCTTCGACGGTGACATGTCCATCGAGGACCTGATCGCCGAGGAGGACATCGTCGTCACGATCTCGCGCGGCGGCTATGTGAAGCGTACGAAGACGGACGACTACCGCTCGCAGAAGCGCGGCGGCAAGGGCGTGCGCGGTACGAAGCTCAAGGAAGACGACATCGTCGACCACTTCTTCGTGTCGACGACGCACCACTGGCTGCTGTTCTTCACCAACAAGGGCCGGGTGTACCGGGCGAAGGCGTACGAGCTTCCGGATGCCGGCCGCGATGCCCGTGGTCAGCATGTCGCCAACCTGCTGGCTTTCCAGCCGGACGAGCAGATCGCCCAGATCCTGGCGGTCCGTGACTACGAGGTCGCGCCCTATCTGATCCTGGCCACGAAGGGCGGTCTCGTGAAGAAGACCGCGCTGAAGGACTACGACTCGCCGCGTTCGGGTGGTGTCATCGCCATCAACCTCCGGGAGACGGCGGACGGCTCCGATGACGAGCTGATCGGTGCGGAGCTGGTTTCGGCCGAGGACGATCTGCTGCTCATCAGCAAGAAGGCCCAGTCGATCAGGTTCACTGCGACGGACGATGCGCTGCGCCCGATGGGCCGTGCCACTTCGGGTGTCAAGGGCATGAGTTTCCGCGAAGGCGACGAACTGCTCTCGATGAATGTTGTCCGGCCGGGTACGTTCGTGTTCACTGCCACCGACGGTGGGTACGCGAAGCGGACTCCCGTCGACGAGTACCGCGTTCAGGGTCGCGGCGGCCTGGGCATCAAGGCCGCCAAGATCGTGGAGGACAGGGGCTCGCTGGTCGGTGCGCTGGTGGTCGAGGAGACGGATGAGATCCTCGCCATCACGCTGGGCGGTGGTGTGATTCGTACGCGAGTCAATGAAGTCAGGGAGACGGGCCGTGACACCATGGGCGTCCAACTGATCAATCTGGGCAAGCGCGATGCCGTCGTCGGTATCGCTCGTAACGCCGAAGCGGGCCGCGAGGCCGAAGAGGTCGAGGGGTCCGAGGACGCCGAGACCGCGACCGCAGAGGCTGCCGAGAGCACAGTCGAGGGCAATGTCGAAGGCACGCCGCCTTCGGCCGGGGAGCACGAGGAGTAGAGCGTGAGTGGAGCCACGGGCGCCGGTTCGGCCGCTTCCGGAGCTGGAGCGAACGGTGCCCGTGGCCCTGCCACGGACTCCCAAGGGGGCACTGTGACGGACACCCGGGGGCCTCAGCCCCAGTACGAGGGTTACGCGACCGGGCCATTGCCCGGTGAGCGCGAGCCCGCACCGGGGCAGGCGAGCGGGCCGTACCACCCGCCGCAGGCGTACCCCTCGCCCGCGGGCGAGACCCAGGGCGGCCGGCCGGCCGGTACGCAAGGCGGTGCGCAGGGCGCCGCGCAGGCGGCCCGGCGGCCGCGGACAGGGGCGCGGACCACTCCGCGTACCCGCAAGGCGCGCCTGCGGGTGGCCAAGGCCGACCCGTGGTCGGTGATGAAGGTCAGCTTCCTGCTCTCCATCGCGCTCGGCATCTGCACGGTGGTGGCGGCAGCGGTGCTGTGGATGGTGATGGACGCGATGGGCGTCTTCTCCACCGTGGGCGGCACGATCAGCGAGGCCACCGGTTCGAACGACAACAACGGCTTCGATCTTCAGTCGTTCCTGTCGCTGCCGCGGGTCCTCATCTTCACCTCGGTCATCGCTGTGATCGATGTGGTGCTGGCGACCGCGCTGGCGACGCTGGGCTCCTTCATCTACAACTTGTCGGCGGGCTTCGTGGGCGGCATCGAGCTCACGCTGGCCGAGGACGAGTAGGGCGCCGGGTATCGATTTTGGGACTGGCCCCGACGTGCGCTAATCTTCAGAAGTCAGCGCACAGCGCGGCGGGGCTATAGCTCAGTTGGTTAGAGCGCATCCCTGATAAGGATGAGGCCACAGGTTCAAATCCTGTTAGCCCCACAGTGACAGTTGAAGGCCCGGTATCTCTTCGGAGATACCGGGCCTTCTGCGTGTGGTCGGTGCGATGCGTTCCCGGTTGTGCGTGCATGCGCAGGGGTAGGGGTTACGGGGTTACGGGGTTACGGGACGCTGTCTCGGGGGGGGGGCTTGGTGTACGGGGTGCCCCGGCTCGGAGCTGGGGCGCGTACGGGGAGAGCTTCCCGGGGGCTCGGTGCGGCCGTGGAGGCGTGACCTGTCCCCACGCCGCGAAGGGGGCGGGGCGGGGCGGGGCTCGGGCACACGAAGAGGCCCCCGTCCGGTGTGAACCGGCCCGGGGGCTCTGTGTGTCAGTTGTGCGGCTCTCACGGTGGGAGGAGGGATGCGTCCCCCGCCGGGGCCCCGTGGGTGGCGCGGGCGGTGTTCCTGGTCTCCATGGCGTCCGTCGTGTCTGCGGACAGATGCCGGGTGGCGGGTGAGGAGCCGTGTGCCTCGGCGTGGATGCGCTGCTTCATCGTGGGTGGCAGCGCCCTGTCACGCGGAAGGGTCCATCGCACCGACGGGGTGGTCGCGGTTGCCGCGGTCGCACCCGTGTGCTCCTGGTTCGTGGTCGTCGGCTCCGTGGTGCTCGGCTCCGTGGCCGCCGCCGGGGTGCTCATGAGCCCCAGTGCGGCAAGGAGTGCGAAGAAGGCGGTGACGAAGGCGGTCCAGATGCTCTTGGCCTTGAAGGTGCTCATGGGGCCCCTCGCTTTCGGGTGGTCCGGTTTGCTTACCTTTCCGATGATGTGGATGTGGCCCGCGATTTCGTGGACCGACGCCACCGATCCGCAGATCTTCGGATGAACACCACTCGTATGGTTCAACCGGCTTTGACGGGCTTGTGCGGGGCGGCCGGCGCGGCCGGGTCCTGCGGTCGGGATGGTCCTCGGAACGATCCTTGGATGATCGCTTTTCCCTGGGCGCCAGTTGGGTCGCAGGTAGGTCACCGATCGATATCGGCCGGTGTGTATAGTCGGGCGGCAGAAGTCCCCTACGTCAAGGAAAGACGAGGTCGCGCGGTGAAGAAGCTTCTCCTGGTCGCACTGGCCGCCATCGGCGGGCTCCTCGTGTACCGCCAGATCCAGGCGGATCGCGCCGAGCAGGATCTGTGGACGGAGGCGACTGACTCCGTGCCCGCAGGTTCGGGTGTGTGAGGCAGAACAGCCTGATTGCGGGCCCCGGTCGCTGAGCGGCCGGGGCTTCGTGCTGTTGCGGGACCGTGACGCCTGTGCTCTTGAGTTCACCTAAGCAAATCAATAGGTTGCGAGAGCAAAACAGCCGGGTTTTTCGGTCGAGGGGGCACGGGTGAAGGCACGGGACCACTACCGCCGTACTGCAGCTGCGGGGGCATGGATCGGCGGGGCGCTGCTCGCCCTGGTGGCGGGCGCGATGCCGGCCACGGCGGCGGCTCCGGGCGGTGCGCCCGGAGCCGCCTCGGAAGCACCCGGACCCGGCTCGGGCAGCAGCCTGGTCATGGTGCTCGACTCGTCCGGCTCCATGGGGGACGACGACGGCACGGGGCGTACCCGGATGGAGAGTACCCGTACGGCCGTCGGCACCGTCGTCGACGGCCTTCCCGACGGATATCCGACCGGGCTGCGCGTGTACGGCGCGGACCGTCCCCGAGGCTGCACGGACACCAGACTCGTACAGCCGGTGCAGAGGCTCGACCGGGCAGCCGTGAAGCGGGCTGTGGCGGCCGTACGGCCCAAGGGTGACACTCCCATCGGGCTGTCGCTGCAGAAGGCCGCCGAGGACCTTCCGCGGCCCGCGGGCGGTGCCATCGGTACGCGCACGATCCTGCTGGTCTCCGACGGCGAGGACAACTGCGGTACGCCGCAGCCCTGCGAGGTCGCCGAGCAGCTCGGCAAGAAGGGGGTCGGGCTGCGGATCGACACCGTCGGCTTCCAGGTGAAGGGCGCGGCCCGCGAGCAGCTCGAATGCATTGCGGCGGCGGGCAACGGCCGCTACTACGACGCGCCGGACGCCGAATCGCTGGCCCGGCAGCTGCAACGGGCCTCTCAACTCTCCGCGGACGGCTACCGGTTGCGGGGCGAGCGGGTCGAGGGTACGGCGACGGGCGCGGGGGCGCCCGTGCTCGTACCCGGGCAGTATCTGGACACCATCGGTCCCGGTGAGAAGCGGTACTACGCCGTCGGTCTGGACGCCGTTTCGACGGTGGACTTCTCGGCGACGGCGGTGCCGCAGCCCGGGGCGGCCGTCGACACCTTCGACGCACTGCGCACCGGCATCGCGTACGGCACCGGAAGTTCCTGCGTGACGGACACCGCGCACTTCTACCAGAAGGAGGGCGCGACCCCGCTGACGTCGGCGGTCGCCCGGATCCCCGCGGAGGAGGGCACCCGCGCCTGCGATCGGGCGGGCCGGTACTGGCTGGTGGTGGAGCGGGAGAGCAAGAAGGGATCCGACGCCGCGCGTTGGCCGGTCGAGCTCCTTTACGGGGTGGAGGCGCCGCTGGAGAAGGGTGTCACGCCCGCCCAGTCGCAGCCGGAGTACGGCAAGGGCGGCAAGGAGGCCCTGCTGCCCACCGGCGACCCCCGCGATGTGCAGGGCGGTACCGGCTTCAACGACGCCAGGGAGCTGGGCCGGGGCGTGTGGCGCGACCGGATCCTTCCGTCGCAGACCCTCTGGTACAGGGTTCCGGCCGGCTGGGGCCAGCAGGTGCGCTACGACGTGGAGTTCGCGAACGAGCCGACAGTGGGGCGCGGCACCTCCACGTACTCGTACGGGGCGACGCAGCTGTTCACCCCCGCTCGTTTCCCGCTCACCGGAGGTGGCGAGTTCACCTCGACGACGATGTACAACGGCCGTCCGTCGGCGGTCAGGATGGGCGGGGTGCCGGTCGCCTGGACCAACCGCTACGAGTACCGCTCCAACGTCCAGCCCGTGCACGCCGGGGGTGACTTCTACATCTCGGTGACGTTGGGGGCGAGGGCTGCCGATATCGCGGAGAACCCGCAGATCGGTGTGGTGCTGCGGGTGTCGGTGCTCGGCGACGAGCTGGCCGGCCCCGAGCACCATGCTTCCGCCGTAGCCAAGAAGGCTGACAAGAAGGGCAATTCGAACGGCGCCGAAGACAGCAGTGGTACGGGCGGGGCAGGATGGACCGGCATTGCGGCCGCTGCCGGGGCGGGCGCCGTGGTGGTGGTGATTGCGGGGCTCGTGTTCGTACGCGGGCGTCGCGGGCGGGCCACACAGACGACGAGGGGAAGCGCGTGATGAGGCAGCGCAACAGGGGCCGGGTGGCGCTGGCCGCGGTCGCGGCGATGTGCGCGGTGGCGGCGCTGCCGGGGCAGGCGTACGCGGCCGGGGAGCCCGCTGCGTACACCTTCGATCCCGGGGCGAAGAGCGTCAGCGGTGCGGAGGTCAGCACCGAGGCGTCGGCGCTCACGTCCGGATCGGTCTACAAGAGTTCGATCAAGCCCGGCGAGAAGCTCTACTACCGCCTGAACCTCGACGCGAAGACCAACGCGTACGTCTCGGCGGTGGCCGTGCCCAAGGGCGGCGGCCAGGTCGCCTACGGCGACGGCATCACGGTCAGCATCAGGGACAGCACGGACCTGCAGTGCAGTTCTCAGGACGCACGGTTCGAGTCGGCGGAATTCCCGCGTCCGATCGCGGCGTACGCCTACCGGATCATGGAGAAGGACAGCAGCACCTGCCAGGAAGCCGGAACGTACAACGTTCTGATCGAGCGGGCGGGCAAGGCCACCTCGGCACCCGACGCGTGGGACCTGGAACTGCGGTACGAGTCGGAGCCGCAGCTGAAATCGGTCGGTTCGATGCCGACCCAGGCGCCGGAGAACTGGCCGTCGGCGTCGCCCGTGCCGCCCACCGCAGCCCCGCAGAAGCGGTCGGGCGGCACCAGTTACTACGACGCGACCAGCCTGGAAACCGGCGAGTGGCACGACAGCATCGAGCCGGGACAGACCCGCTTCTACCGGGTGCCGGTGGACTGGGGCCAGCAGATCTTCACCACCGCCGACCTGAGCAACAACAACGCCTCGAACGAATACATCGGCAACGCGCTCGCGTTGTCCCTGGACAACCCGGCGCACGGCCATGTCGACGACGCGTCGCCGCTGTCGTACTCCGGCAAGCCCGCGTCCGTATCGCTGGATCCGCTGCCTCCGGTGGCGTACGAGAACCGCTACGACTCCACCAGCAGCGTCAGCGCCATGCGGTTCGCCGGCTGGTACTACCTGTCGGTGTCCCTCAGCCCGAAGGTCGCGAAGGCGTACGGCGACAAGGCGATTCCGCTGACCCTCAGGATCAAGGTCGAGGGGACGGCGCGGACATCGCCGTACACGGGGGATGCCGGGGCTTTTTCGGTCACGCAGGACGACAAGGACATGGCGAGGAGCGGTAAGAGCGGTCCTGAGGCGGCCGAGAGCGACACCATGAGGATGGTCGGCGTGGCCGGGATCGGCGTGGGTGCGGTGCTGGTGCTCGGGCTGGGTGTGTGGACGCTGCTGGCACGGCGCCGCGCGCTGACCGCCCTGGCGGGACCGAGCGCTCCGGCAGCCCCGATCGGTTCGAACGGTCCGGTTGCGGGAGGCCGGGCCGGGGGCGGGCAACCGCCGTACGGAGGCCCGCCGCAGGCCTGGTAGCCGGGCCGGAGCCGGAGCCGCGTACGGCTGGGGCTCCGGCCGCCGTGCTCAGCTCTGGGTCAGCGCCCAGATGCCCACGGCGAAACAGACCAGCGCCAGCAGCAGAACCGGGACCGCCACCTTCGGGGGCGGTCCCGGACGCTTCCGCGGCGCGTGCGCGGGGACAGCGGCCGAGAGGTGCGGGGAAACCCCTGCTCCGGGAGCGGGAACCTGCGGCTGCCCGGCGGTGTACGCACGGGTGAGAGCCGGTTCGTGCTGCACCGCGGCCGTGGGGGCCTGCGAAGGATCCGGCGCGGGCGCGGCGAAGGGGGAGGCCGTGTGCGCCGGGAGCGGAGTGGGGGGCGTGGCCGGCTGTGCCGGATGGGGCAGCGGTGTGGGCTGCTGCGGAGGCGGCGGGAGGTGGAAGCTGCCCGTCTCCGACATCGGGACCGGCGGCTGGGTGTAGGGCTGCTGTGCGGGCTGCTGGGCTGCCTGCTCCGACTGTGCGGGCTGTGCGTCCTGTACGGCTGTCCGGGGGGTCGTGACCGGTCCGGCGGGGCCGAAGCCGACGGGCAGCGGCCCGAGTTGGTCGAAGACCTCCACCGGATCGTCGTCGGCGCCGGGCTCGGGCAGCATGTCGACCGCGGCCGTCAGCGCCTTGCGCGCGCCCGTGGCCGTACGGAACCGGGCCTGGGGATCCGGCTGCAGCAGCCCCGCGAGAACCTGCCACAGCGGCTCGGGAATCCCCTCCGGGGCGCTGGGAGTGCCGTACGAGGCGAAGTGCTCGACGAGGGCCCGCGCGTCCGGCTTCTTCCCCTGCAGCAGATACAGCGCGACGAGTCCGACCGCGAACAGGTCCGCGGGGAAATCGGGTTCCGCGCCCATCATCTGCTCCGGCGCGAAGTAACCGGGCGTTCCCACCACATAGTTGGTCTCGGTGAGCCGCGGCTCGCCCTTGCGCATGGAGATACCGAAGTCGGACAGCCGCAGATGCGGCCGTCCGGTGCCGGTGGCCTCCATCAGGATGTTGGCGGGTTTGATGTCCCGGTGCACGACGCCCTCGGCATGCACCGTCGACAGCCCGGACAGCAGTTGGTCGAGCAGCGTGCAGACGAAACGAGGAGGCAGCGGTCCGTAGTCGCCGATGACGTGCGCCAGCGAACCGCCGCTCACCAGATCCATGGTGAACAGGACCTTGTCGTCGTCCGCGGCCCAGCTGGCCGGGGCCAGCACATGCGGATGCTCGATCCGCAGCGCCTGCTCGCGGACGAAGCGCAGCAGCGTGTGTGCGTCGCTCTGCTGGAGGACCTTGGCCGCCACATAACGGCGGCGCCGGTGGTCCCAGGCGCGCCAGACGGCACCGACACCACCACGTCCGATCGGATCGATCAGTTCGTACCGACCGGCGAAGACCTCACCCATTGCGCTGCGCCCGCTCCCAGTTCCTGTTTCGGCTCGTGCCCGGCTCTCGGGGTAGTGCACCAGGGCGTGAAAGGAGCCCTAGCTCTGGTGTCCCTCGTAGTGCGCCACCGCGTCCGCGGTGCGCCCTGCGCCGTACACCTTGAGGAACTCTGCCAGTTCCGGGTGGGTCTGGGCGAGGGAGTCGGCGGCATCGATGATGTCACCGGCGGCCGCGACCGACCGCAGCAGCGACTGGATCTCGCGGACCACGCGCCGGACGGTGGGGGCGCCGCCGGTGTTGGAGGTCTGGCTGGTGCCGGTGAGGACGGAGCCGCCCTGGGACTTCTTGATCTCTTCCATGCGGTCGGTGGCCTCTCCCGCGCTGACGCTGCCGTCGGATACCTGACCGGCCAGTTCCTGGAGCGCCTGGACGCGCTGGACGACCGCGGGGTTGCCGATCTTCGCCCGCTGGCCGCTCATCAGCTGGGAGAGCATGGGGGCGGACAGCCCGAGGGCCGAGGCGAGCCGGGCCTGGTTCAGGCCGAGATCATCGATCAGCCGGCGGAAGAGCGCCCCGAGAGGTTCTCCGTACCAGCTGCGCTGAAGCTCTCTGGCTCTTGCTGTTGCCTCTTGCTGAGCTGCATCCATGGCGTCTCCCCTTCGCTGCGGCTTCGCTGCTGCGAACCTCGTCGAGCATCTTACGGAGAGTGGTCGCCGACCGGGAGTCCCTATCTTTTTGCAAGATTCCGGGGGGTACCCGGTACTCTGGTCTGCGGTGGTCGCCGGGACGCTGAAGCGTCCGGTGCTGTCCGCTTTTCGGGGCCTTAGCTCAGTTGGTAGAGCGCTGCCTTTGCAAGGCAGATGTCAGGAGTTCGAATCTCCTAGGCTCCACTTGCTAAATGCCCTCCGACCTGCGGAAACGTAGCTTCGGAGGGTATTTTTTTGTGCCCACTGGTGGGCGCAGCGGTGCCCACGGTCGGTGGCGGAGCCCTTGATCTTTCGGGGTTGTGAAGTCTTCGCCCTCCCCCCGGTGGATCCCCCTGGGCCCTGGGGTGCTGTGCGGGTCTGTGGGTGCGATGGAGGCGGTGATTTCGCCGTCGGGCGGCACGGCTCAGCTCAGCGAGGGTACGTGCGGTGAGTGTCCTGGTTGCTGAACATGCCGAGCGCGTCGATCGCCGCCGGGGACAGTTGCGCTGTGGGCAGGCTGGTCAGTGACCTCCATGCGGTGGTCCGCGTGCTCCTGCCCGTCTCGGCGACCACGAGCGGGCCGGGCCCCGGTTCGACCACGTAGAAGAGTGCCACCAGGTGCCGGTTCACACCGTTCCGGTGGACCGCGTACGTGCGGGCGTCGACCAGATGACGACAGTTCGTGCGACCGCGGTCGCCGTGCCGCTTGACCGTTTGGCGGGCGGCCGATCCAGGTGGATCGGCGGGCCGGAGGCGGCCTATGGGGCGCGAGGGACCAGGCCGGCCTCGTGCGCGGCAATGGCGGCCTCCACCCGGTTGCGCGCCCCCAGTTTGCCAAGGACCGCGCTGACGTGCGCCTTCACGGTGCCTTCGACCAGATGCAGCCTGGCGGCGATCTCGGAGTTGGACAGCCCTGCCCCGAGCCCGGCCAGCACGTCGAGTTCCCGTCCGGTCAAGTGCTTGAGCGGGCGGTGGGGACGTGCCGCCCGGTGTGCGCGCAGACCGGCGATGACTCGGGTGGCAACCCTCGGCGAAAGGTAGGCCCCGCCGGCTCCCACCGCCTGCACTCCGTTCAGCAGTTCCCGGGGGTCGTCCGCTTTGAGCAGGAAGCCGCTGGCCCCGTCCTCGAGGGCCCGTGCGATGAAGTTTTCCTCCCCGAAGGTCGTCAGCATGATCACGCCGACTGCCGGCAGTGCCCGGTGGATCTGAGCCGCCGCCGCCAGGCCGTCCAGCCCGGGCATCTGGATGTCCAGGAGGACCACGTCGGGGCGGTGACGGCGCGTCAGTGAAACGGCCTCATGGCCGTCGGCAGCCTCGGCGACCACTTCGGTACGCGGGTCCCTGGCCAGGGATGGCTCGTACCCCGGCCCGGACCATCGCCTCGTCGTCCGCCACAAGGACGCGGACCGGCCGACGGCCTGGTGTCGTCTGTTCCACAAGCCGAGCGTACGGCCCCAGGGCGGCCGTGAGTCCGATCGCTGGGAGAAGTGCGACCAGCGGCGGGGCTGCACCCCTGACTAAAGGAAGGAAGGTGCTGACGAACGGCCCATGTGCCGTCGCGCCCAGTCCCTCTAGCGTCGCTGCCGTACGAGAGAGAAGTCCGGCAGATGCCGAAGGAACCGATGTGATCACCCTCAGAGGGCTTACCAAGCGATACGGCGAAACCGTCGCTGTGCACGACCTGACACTGGACATCAAGGTAAGGAAAGGTGACCGGCTTCCTCGGCCCCAACGGGGCCGGTAAATCAACCACGATGCGGATGGTCCTGGGCCTGGGCCACCCCTCTCAGGGCACGGCGCTCATTGACAGCAGGCCGTACTCTGCCCTGCGCCACCCGGTCCGCGAAGTGGGCGCGTTGCTGGACGCGAAGGCGCTGCACCCTGCGCGCTCGGCACGCAGTCACCTGATCGCGCAGGCGCGCAGCAACGGCATCCCGGTGCGCCGAGCGGACGAAGTATTGGAGACGGTGGGCCTGGCCAAGGCAGCGCGACGCCGTGCCGGAGCGTACTCGCTGGGCACGTTCTGAGCCTGGTCGCTCTGCGTGCTGGGGCCCTGGAGCTCTCCCCCACGCTCGCCCCTCAGGACCGCGACGACGTCGCCGAGCTGCGCAGGACGGTATCGGACGCCGTCGACCAGCTGCGTGAGACCGTCACCGTGCTGCGCGACGAGCCCCATACAAAAGCCAGTCCGCCCGCGGCCGACAGCGTCGAGGAACTTCTGGGCCGTGCGGTCGCCTCCGGCGTCCCGGTGCGGTGGGAGCGCAACGGCCCCCTGCCCGCACTGTCACCACTGATCGAACGCGGCGTATACCGGGTGGTGCAGGAGGCACTCACCAACGCCACCAAACACGCCCCGGGCAGCACCGTGCGGGTGAGCATCACCCACGACAGCGACCGTATCCACATCCGGATCGTCAACTCCGAGCCCCCCGCGGGCCCGTTGCCCGGCATAGTGGCGGGCAACCGTGGCCTGGCAGGACTGCGGGAGAGGGGAACGGTCCTCGGCGGCTCACTGCGGACCGGCCCGTACGAGGGCGGCTTCCAGGTGAGCGCCACCCTGCCGCACCATGCGACGGCGAAACCGACGCCACGGGCCCTGCCCGAAGACACCACCCGACCCCTCCCCACGAACGGCACGGAGGACACCGGCGCAGAAGACACGGCCACTGGCGCCGCACCCGAATCGGCGCGCCGACTGGCTCACATACGGCGCAGCGCCCGTTGGCGTTTCGCTGCCGTCTTCGCGGTCCCCACCGGGGCAGCGGTGATCTTCCTGCCCGCCGTCGCGTATCTGGCCTACCAACTGGCCACCAGTGTGCTGCCGCCGTCCCGCTGCGAGGAGCTGCGCGTCGGCCGGCCACGCACCGAAATCGCACACCTCCTTCCGCCACGCCCCTTCCCCTATCCCCCCGACGATGCGCGCTCGGCGCCCCGGCCGCCCGGGACCACCTGCGAGTTCTACCGCTCGAACGGCAACCTCCTGGACCAGGTCGATCTCTACCGCCTGTGTTTCTCCGGCTCCAGACTGGTCGCCAAAGACACGCTCGATACGGGGACGGAGTAGTCCCCAGCGGGTTTGCAGGGCATGTATGCGAGCGGATCCCGGGACGGTGCTGTCACCTGGGGCCGAAGCTCTCCCCTGCGATGAGCAGGCGGTACCCGTAGTCCACGCTTTCCTTGTCGAGCAGGTTGGCATGACGGCGCCGCCAGGCAGTGGGCGATCTGGCAGCCGTCGGTGAAGTCGTGCGGGATGGGGAAGGGCAGCATCGTATGCGCGTCGAGCGCCTCGGCGACTTCGGACATGGCGGTGAAGCGGGCGTACTCCAGCTCACGGATCTCCGGCAGGTACTCCTCAAGCAGCCACAGCTCCGGCCGGTGGACTGGATGCCAGGTGAACACCGCCTGACCGCGCGCGACGCGACGCAGTTCACTCAGCCCGCGGCGCACATCCGGCCAGTGGTGGACGGTCATGACCGCCATGGCCGCGTCGAAGGAGCTCCGGGAACGGCAGGCGCTCAGCGCAGGCCTTCACCTTCCTGAGCCCCGGTCGACGGATCTGGGGACGCCCATTCCCAGCAGGGAATTGTCGCTGCCCGCGCCGTTCATGAGCATCGTCGGCATGGACATCGGTGTACTGCCTCCGACCGGAACCGCCCGGTGGGGCGCAGCCGACGATGCCCGCGAGCTGGTCGCCATCGGCCGCCTGGCCGAACACTTGGGTTGTTCCTCGCTCTTCGTCAACGACTTCCTGGTCAGCCCGCACATCGAGGCGCTGACGATGCCGAACCGTGCTGCGTCCGGACTGCCTGCCGATACTCTTTCCGCAGCATGAGCCTTGGGTTTGCGCAAATGCGGATCGCACGTGCAGTCAGCTCTGAATGTAGGCCCTTGCTGGCGGCTACTCGTTGCTTTCGCAACGATTTTCGGTGCTGTGCCCACGAGTGGGCACAGATCTCTCGCGGAGGCGGACCGAGGAGGACGGAGCCGGATCGAGAAGGGCGTAAAAGTCCGGTTCTTCGATAAATCGCAGGTGAGAAGCTCTCAGTTTCGGGTTCGAATCTCCTGGGCTCGACAGGTGACAGAACGGGCGCCGGAAGACCGCAGGGTCTTCCGGCGCCCGTTCGTCGTGCGGGGGCTGTTCAGCGGCGGTCGTCGAGATCGGTGCCGTCCACACCTTCCGGGCCGTCCGTCCCCTTGCTCTCCGCCTCGGCCTGCTTGGCCTGGACGTCCGGGTCGAGCGAGGTGGGACCGCTGCCGTCGACCGAGGACAGTGGTGCGCGGTCGGAGACCTCCGTGGGGGCGGGCGGTTCGACCAGCCAGTCCGGGTTGGCCTGCTTGTCCCACCACCTCCAGGCGGCGTAGGCGCCGCCCGCCACGATGCCGGCCACGACGAACCCCTTGAACAGCCGCCCGGCCTTCGCCCGCCGCTCGTGCTTTCTGGCCAGCTGCCTGATCTCCTTCGCAGTGACCTGCCCGCGCAGCGCGGCCAGCGCGGCGGCACTGCGGGCCGAGGCCTCCTCGGCCACGGGCTGGGCGACCGCCATCGCGTGCCCGACGCGCGGCACGGTGTAGTCCGCGGCGGTACGGGCGGCCCGGCGGGTGCGGAGCGCGGCGCGCTGGGCGGCCTCGTCGACCCTGGGGGGCACATGAGCGCGGGCCAGTTCGATACGTGGTGCGAGATGCGCGTCGTATTGGACGCGGGCCTGCTGGGCTGCCTTCGACACCTTCGGCGCGAGCCGCGTGCGGGCCTCGCACGCAAGATGTGCGGCTTGGTCCTTGGCCGTGTCGGCGTAGGGCGCCACCACTTCTGCGGCGTGCTGCACGCTGTCCTTCGCCGAGTCGGTTGCGGCGCGCACGCTGTCGATGCGGGTCACGGGATCCTCCTCCTTGGTGGCGGGTGGATACTCCGCCTTTCCACCCACTTCGAGATCATGCCTGCCGGAGGCCTGTATGGCATGCGGGGCAGGCATCCGGGTCATTCAGGTCATCAGTGGCGCCTTCGGGCAATGTGGTGCAAGGGGAGCTTGCCGACGACAATGCCATGGTTCGGTTCAGCCCGCGCCGGTTCGTCACGCACTTGGCCGCATTTGTTCCTGCGGGGAGCGGCACGCAAGGGTTTCGGGGATGCCATGGGCGAGCGGGGGCGAAAACGGCCTCGGCGCACGGGGCGCGCAATCGGGCAAGAAGGTGAGCGAAGTGCGTTGGTGGTGGCGGCCGGGCGCCGGAGCTGACGGTCCGTGCGAGGATCGGTGAACGTCACTGAAGACTTACGGAAGGCAGATCGTGGCTGAGCAGCTTTACGCCACCTTGAAGACCAATCAGGGCGACATCGAGATCCGGCTTCTGCCGAACCACGCGCCCAAGACGGTCAAGAACTTCGTCGAGCTCGCCAAGGGCGAGCGTGAGTGGACGCATCCCGAGACCGGCAAGAAGTCCACGGACAGGCTGTACGACGGCACCGTCTTCCACCGTGTCATCAGCGGCTTCATGATCCAGGGCGGCGACCCGCTGGGCAACGGCACCGGTGGCCCGGGGTACGAGTTCGGAGACGAGTTCCACCCTGACCTCAGCTTCAACAAGCCGTACCTGCTGGCCATGGCCAACGCCGGCCCGGGCACCAACGGCTCGCAGTTCTTCGTGACTGTCTCGCCGACCGCCTGGCTGACCGGCAAGCACACCATCTTCGGTGAGGTCGTCGACCCCGCCAGCCAGAAGGTCGTGGACGCCATCGCGGCCGCCAAGACCAACTCCCGCACCGACCGTCCGCTGCAGGACGTCGTGATCGAGTCGGTCGTCATCGAGAACCGATGATCACCAGTGGTCATCAGATGATCACGGTCTGACCGTCTTTTCGGGTCCCCCGGGAACCAACCGCCCTGCTCGTCCGTACTTGTTACATAGCGGACGAGCAGGGCTGCGTTGTGCGTGCTGCCGCCACGACGAGCACCGAGGGGACCGGGAAGTGATGGGACCGATGGACCAGCAGCCGCCGGGAGACCAGGACCGGTCCGCCGCCACGGACGGCTCGCTCAGCTGCTACCGCCACCCCGGTCGTGGGACGCACATCCGCTGCACCCGCTGCGACCGCCCGATCTGCCCCGCGTGTATGGTCAACGCCTCGGTCGGCTTCCAGTGCCCGGACTGCGTCCGCCAGGGATCCGGTACGGGACACGGCCCGGCCGCCAACCAGCCGCGCACCGTCGCAGGCGGCAGCATCACGGCCGACCCCCGGCTCATCACCAAGATCCTTCTCGGCATCAATGTCGCCGTGTACATCGCCGTGCTGGCGAAGGGCAATGCGCTGGTCGACGAGCTGGTGCTGCTCGGCCGCGCCACGACCCACTTCGGCGGTCCGCTGGAAGGCGTCGCCGAGGGCCAGTGGTACCGGCTGGTGACGTCGATGTTCCTGCATCAGGAGATGTGGCACATCGTGTTCAACATGCTGGGGCTGTGGTGGCTCGGAGGGCCGCTGGAGGCGGCGCTCGGCCGGGCCCGCTACCTCACGCTCTACATGCTCTCGGGCCTGGCGGGCGGCGCCCTCACCTACTGGCTCTCCGCACCCGTACAGGGCTCGCTCGGAGCCTCCGGAGCGATCTTCGGCCTGCTGGGCGCCACTGCCGTGCTCATGCGCCGGCTCAACTACGACATGCGCCCGGTCTTCGTGCTTCTCGCGGTGAACCTGGTCATCACCTTCAACCCCTGGGGCGGAATCGCCTGGCAGGCACATGTCGGCGGTCTGATCGCGGGCACGCTGATCGCGATCGGCATGGTGCACGCACCCCGCGAGCGGCGCGCGCTGGTGCAGTACGGCACCTGCGCCCTGGTCCTGGTGGCTGTGGTCGCCGTCGTCATCGCCAGAACAGCCGCGCTGACCTGAGCGGACGCCGTTCCCCGGGCGTTCCCTGGGGTGTTTCGTCGGTCAGTTGTCCACAGCGAGTGCCGGATCTTGTGCATTCCGTGGGAACAACTGTGCCCCTTGTCGCTGAGCTGGGTTTTTCCAGCAGAGACAAGGGGCGTGCCATCCCTCGATGAGGGAGGCTGCAGTCACATCGGCGTCAACAGCCAGGGAGTTATCCACAGATCGTCTGACCTTTTCCCCCGCCTGTGGATAACGCTGTGGGTAACTCGGGGGAAGGGTTGCAGGACCGGGCCCTGCTGTGGGATTACGTGCCCTGCGGCACTACTTCCACTGCGTGGAGACACCGAAGCCACCGGCGATGAAACCGAAGCCGACGACGATGTTCCAGTTCCCCAGCGACTTGATCGGCAGATCGCCGTCGGTCACATAGAAAACGACGATCCAGGCCAGACCGATGAGGAAGAGCGCCAGCATCACCGGCGCCACCCAGCTGCGGCTGGTCAGCTTTATGTTGGTTGCCTGCTTCGCCGGAGGGGGCGTGAAGTCGGCCTTCTTGCGGATACGTGACTTCGGCACGAGGAACTCTCCTGTCGATGCGCTGCGTGACCGCGCAGGGAACTGTGGCTGGCGCCGGGGCAGGGCGCGAGGGGGAATGCTGCCTCCCCCGGGCGTCCGTTAGCGTAGTGCTTCCGTGGCGCCGAAGGAGATAAGGGTACGTTGAGCAATTCTGCCGACTCCCCCCAAGGACCGGTCCGGCGCGTCTTCCGGCACCCGGTCCGGGTGCTCACCGCTGCCGTCTTCGCCCTTGCCGGACTGATCTTCGTCACCAGCGCCAACACGGCCAAGGGCACCAACATCCGCACCGACTCCTCGCTGCTGAAGCTCTCCGACCTCATCCAGCAGCGCAGCGGCAAGAACGCCCAGCTGGACGAGACCAACGCAGCCGTGCGCGAGGACATCGACACCCTCGTCCGGCGCGACGACGGCAGCACCAAGGCGGAGGACGCCCGGCTCAAGGAGCTGGAGCGGGCCGCGGGCACCACAAAGATCACCGGTCGGTCCGTGGCCGTCACACTCGACGACGCCCCGCCCAACGCCACGGCCAACCCCGGATACCCCGACCCGCAACCCAATGACCTGGTCATTCACCAGCAGGACCTGCAGGCGGTCGTCAACGCCCTCTGGCAGGGCGGTGCCCGGGGCATCCAGGTCATGGACCAGCGGCTGATCTCCACCAGCGCGGTGCGCTGCGTCGGCAACACCCTGATCCTCCAGGGCCGGGTCTACTCCCCGCCGTACAAGATCACCGCAGTCGGTGACCCCGCCGAGCTCAGGCAGGCGCTCGACAACTCCCCGGCGATCAACAACTACCTGCTGTATGTGAAGGCGTACGGGCTCGGCTGGAAAGTCGACGAGCACGAGGCGGTGACTCTTCCCGGCTACTCGGGCACAGTGGATCTCCACTATGCGGAGCCGGTGAAGTAGCGAGCAGCTGTGGGGAGGCCGACGAGGTGTCGGTGCGACTGATCGTGAGGACGTTCAGCGAACTCTGCATCACCGTCGGAGCCCTGATCGTGCTCTTTGTGGTGTACGTACTGTTCTGGACCGGAGTGAAGGCCGCCGGCGCGACCGAAGGACAGATCGACGCCCTGCGCGATCAGTGGGCGCAGGGAACGGTGTCCGCACCCGCGCCGCACACATCCCCGACGCCCGCGGCGCCCCCAGCCCCCGCGGCGTACCGGGACGGTAAGCCGTTCGCGATGCTGTACATACCCCGCTTCGGCAAGGGCTGGGAGTGGCCCGTCCTGGAGAACACCGAGGTCAGGACCTTGCAGAAGGGGCTCGGTCACTACACCGGGACCGCCGGCCTCGGCGCTACCGGCAATTTCGCGGTGGCCGGACACCGTCGCACATACGGAGATCCGTTCAAGGACTTCCCCAGGCTGCGCCCGGGAGACGCGGTGGTGCTGACGGACGGGACGACGTGGTTCACGTACCGCATCGACAAGAAGCCCTACCGGACCGTGCCGAGCGACATCGGGGTCATCGACCCCGTCCCCCGCAAGTCCGGCTTCGACGGGCCCGGCCGCTATCTGACGCTGACCACCTGCGACCCCGAATGGGGCAGCAGCCACCGGCTGATCGCCTGGGCGCACCTCGATGCGACCCAGCCTGTGACCGACGGCAAGCCGGCAGCTTTCCACAGCTGACCCACGCTCCTGCCTCGGCCCTTTAGTCTGGTCCCGTACCGAATGGAGGGGACAGCATGTACGGCTGGATCTGGCGGCATCTGCCGGGCAACGTATGGGTGCGTGCGCTCATCTCGCTCGTGCTGGCGCTGGCTGTCGTCTACGCGCTTTTCCAGTACGTCTTCCCGTGGGCGGAGCCGCTGCTTCCGTTCGGCGACGTGACGGTTGACGGCTCGACCGGAACGGGGGCCGGCCAGTGAGTGCCCGCATCCTTGTCGTGGACAACTACGACAGCTTTGTCTTCAACCTCGTCCAGTACCTCTACCAGCTCGGCGCCGAGTGCGAAGTGCTGCGCAACGACGAGGTGACCACGGCACACGCCCAGGACGGCTTCGACGGCGTGCTGCTGTCACCCGGCCCCGGCACCCCGGAGCAGGCAGGTGTCTGCGTCGAGATGGTGCGCCACTGCGCGGCGACGGGCGTTCCGATCTTCGGGGTCTGCCTCGGGATGCAGTCGATGGCGGTGGCGTACGGCGGTGTGGTGGACCGCGCTCCGGAGCTGCTGCACGGCAAGACCTCGCTGGTGACCCATGAGGGCACCGGGGTCTTCGCCGGTCTGCCGTCCCCCTTCACCGCGACCCGCTACCACTCGCTCGCCGCCGAACCCGACACGGTTCCGCCGGAGCTGGAGGTGACGGCGTGGACCGCCGACGGCATCATCATGGGGCTGCGCCACCGTGAACTGGCGGTGGAGGGTGTGCAGTTCCACCCTGAGTCGGTGCTGACCGAGCACGGCCATCTGATGCTGGCCAACTGGCTGGCACAGTGCGGCGACACAGGAGCCGTCGCGAGGTCGGCGGGGCTCGCGCCGGTGGTGGGCAAGGCCGTCGCGTGACCACACTCCGCCCCGAACACGACGCCGGACAGGACGGCCCGTACGAGCAAGGAGCGTACGAGGCCGCAGGCGCGTTCGAGGCGGCGGTCGACCAGCTGGCGGATCCGCTGAACGATCCACTGCCGGGGCAGCATGCCTCGCCGTGGTTCCGGGCGGGCAATGCCCTGCCGGAGGAGCCGGGGGCGGGGCAGGAGCAGGACCAGAAGCAGGGGCGGGGGCTGCACCGGGCGCCGGATCGGCCGCCGCCGGCACAGACGCAGGCGCAGGCGCCACAAGGGGCGCAGAGGCCCGAGGAGAACCCGCGGGAGTGGTACGACCCCGAGGGGTTCGAACGGGACTGGTACGGGCAGCAGACGCCCGCACAGACGCCCGCACAGACGCCCGTACCGACGCCCGAGTCAACGCGCCGGGCGCAGCCTGTCACCCGTCCCTTCCCGCTCGACGACGAGACGGTCGGTCTGCGGACGGCGGACACCCGGCGCCTGGTCGACCAGGCGGTGACGATCAGGCAGCCGAATTCCGGGCCGGAGCCGGTGCCGAAGTCGGAGCCGGGTTCGGGGTCGGCGAGCGATGCGGAGAGCTTCGCGGAACCGGGCACGGGGCCCGAGAAGGCCGATCCGGAACCACGCACCGGAGGCCGCGCCGAGCGCCGACGCGCCGCCAAGGGGCACGGCCGTCGGCGTGTCGAACCGCAGCCGGAGACAACGGCGTCGGCCGCGGCGCCGGCCGCGAAGCCGATGTCACGCGTCGAGGCACGGCGTGCGGCGCGCGCGGCCAAGGACAGCCCGGCCGTTGTCGCCAGCCGGGTCGCCGGGGAGCTGTTCATCACCCTCGGCGTCCTGATGCTGCTGTTCGTGACGTATCAGCTGTGGTGGACGAATGTGCGCGCCGACCAGTACGCCGGCAAGGAGACGCACAAGATCCAGGACGACTGGGCGAAGGGTGACCGTAATCCCGGTGTGTTCGAAGCGGGGCAGGGATTCGCCATCATCCACATCCCCAAACTGGACGTGGTCGCTCCGATCGCCGAGGGCACCAGCAAGGAGAAGGTCCTCGACCGGGGCATGGTCGGCCACTACGGCGAGGGCACGCTCCGCACCGCGATGCCGTCGGCCAAACAGGGTAACTTCGCGCTGGCGGGCCACCGCAACACGCACGGCGAACCGTTCCGCTACATCAACCGGCTGAGCCCCGGTGACCTGATCGTGGTCGAGACGCAGGATGCGTACTACACGTACGAGGCGACGAGGACCCTTCCGCAGACATCGCCGTCCAATGTCTCGGTGATCGGCCCGGTGCCGCCCGGTTCGGGGTTCACCGGGCCGGGCCGATACATCACTCTGACGACCTGTACGCCGGAATTCACGAGTACGTACCGTTTGATCGTCTGGGGCAAGATGGTCGACGAACGACCGCGCAGCAAGGGGAAGCCCGACGCGCTCGTCGGCTGAAACATCATCACGACAGGGACGGGTGCGGTGACAGCGAGGACCGAGCACGAAGAGCGAATCGGTGAGTCCGCGCCCCCGCCACGGCGCAGCGGCCGCCATCCCGTCGCGACCGCGGTCAGTGTTTTCGGTGAACTGCTGATCACCGCGGGCCTGGTGCTGGGGCTCTTCGTCGTCTACTCCCTCTGGTGGACGAATGTGCTCGCCGATCGCGAGGCCACCAAACAGGGCCACACCATCCGCGACCGCTGGGCGGGCGGACCGGGTGCGCTGGACACCAAGGACGGCATCGGCTTCCTGCACGTTCCGTCGATGAAGAACGGCGAGGTGCTGGTCAAGAAGGGTACCGACACCGAGAACCTCAACGACGGAATCGCGGGTTACTACACGGACCCGGTGAAGTCGGCTCTCCCCTGGGACAAGAAGGGCAACTTCACCCTGGCGGCACACCGCGACGGGCACGGTGCCAAGTTCCACAACATCGACAAGGTGAAGACGGGGGACGCGGTCGTTTTCGAGACCAAGGACACCTGGTACGTCTACAAGGTCTTCAAGGAGCTTCCCGAGACGTCGAAGTACAACGTCGATGTACTGCAGGCGGTGCCGAAGGGATCGGGAACGAAGAAGCCCGGCCGCTACATCACGTTGACGACCTGCACGCCGGTCTATACGTCGAAGTATCGCTACATCGTGTGGGGCGAGCTGGTGCGTACGGAGAAGGTGGACAAGGACCGTACGAAGCCGGCGGAGCTGCGCTGAGACTGGGACCGAGGTCCCAGGAGGACCTCAGTTGTCCTGGCTTCACGAAGCCGGCCCATAGGATGGCGAAGGCCCGAAGCCGCAACTTCCTTTTGCGGCTTCGGGCCTTTCGCGTCTACGGGTTGCTGTCGGCTATTGCAGGATCGGTAGCGTTACTCCGGCGCTCCACTTTTCGAGGCGGGCACGGTCGACGAGGGTGATGCCGTAGGTCTCGGCGATGGCGCGTGCGTCGGGTGTGAAGGAGGTCGTGGCGACGAAGAGAGCCACATCGGCCCCGTGCTGGACGAAAGAGGCGCCGAGGAACTTCTGCAGCTCGCTGCTCCACACCGGACGGTAGGGCGCGAAGCTCTTGCACTGCACGACGATGCTGCGGCCGTCCGCGGTCACTGCTGTGACATCCACACCTCGGTCGCCGGGGCCGCCGTGCACCACGACGTCCGTGCAGCCGTCGCGGCGGAGCAGTACGGCGACGTGGTGCTCGAACTCCCGCCAGTTCATGGCATCGATGGACGCCATGATTCCGGTGTAGGGGCGCGGGCCCTGGGCGTGCTCAAGGTGCCTGAGCCGTTGGTGGTGGTTGCAGAGCTTCCGCTCGACCTTCTCGACGTCGTCCCGGAGCGAGATCAGCTCCTTGCGATGCTCGCCGGAGGCCTCGATGAGGGCGTTGAACATGGGGACGACGGTCTTGCCGAGGATGTGGGTAATGCGTCGGTCGATGCGGTCGTCGAGGGACTCCGGCCCCCTGTGGACAGAGTTGTCCACAGGTTGAGTCCGTGCCACGTACTCCATGTCGAGCAGGTACGTACGCACCTGACGTGCGACTTCGCTGTCCCGGAGAAGCATGGCGACGTTGAGTACCGTCCGTCGGGAGAAGACTGCGATCGCCCGTGAACGTGACTGAATTCCACAGGCCCCCTTGAAGAGGGCCAGTCGCGTGCCTGTCAGAACCTGGAGGCCATTGGAGTCCAGCTCCTCCCTGTGGTCCTCCATAACGGACTCAAGGGTCTTCACGGTCACCTCGAAGTACACCGCGACCATCGCCGTGGTCACGTGCATGCCGTCCGGCAGCAGCGAGAGTGCCTTGACCTTGTCGAGCACCTCTGTCCGGCCGGCGACGTCATTGCGCAGAGACCTCGACTCCAGCAGTACTGCATCGTTGACCACGTTCATGCCCTCTCGGCTCGTCTCGGATGTCGGTGCGAGCTGGGGGGTGGGGCCTGAACCCCACGTCACCCCCATCGGTCCAACGATTCAGGACATATGAAGACACGATCGGTTTACGACCGCATGTGCGGTATGTGGGCAGGAGGCATCGCGGGCGGACACAGCAAAGGGCCCCGGTCACCGTTGCGGTGCCGGGGCCCGATGGGTGGTGCGGTTCGGGGTCAGCGTTGTGAGCCGGTCTGGCCGCCGAAGATGTTGCCGTTTCCGCCGCCCGGCAGGGTCTGGACGTTGACCGCGCTGTTCTTGTCGACCTGCTGGCCCACTCCGGGCTGGTAGGTGACAACCGTTGCGTTGTCGTCATTCGGTCCCTGCACCTGGCCGAGCTGCAGACCTGCCTGGGCCAGCAGGGCCTTCGCCTCCGCGAGGGTCTTGCCCTGCAGGTCGGGAACCGTGGCCTTCTCCGGCTGCTGCGGACCCTTCGAGACCGTCAGCACGATCTGGGCGGTCAGCGGCTGCATCGAGTTGGCGGGCGGAGTCTGGTCGGTCACCACGTTCGCGGGCTTCTCGGAATCGACGTCGGTCCTGGAGATGTTCTTGAAGCCCAGGGCGTTGAGCTGAGTCACCGCGGCATCGTAATCCCGGTCGGTCACGGGCGGCACCTGCTGGGTGGCCTGCTTGGCGACCGTGATCGTGACCTCGGAGTTCTTCTCGGCCTTCGTGCCGCCCTCGGGGTCCTGCTTGGTGACCGTACCCGGGGTCTTGTCGGACTCGACCGCGGTGACGTTCACCGTGAAGCCCTTGTCCTCAAGGTCCTTACGGGCGGTCGCCTCGGTCTTCTCCACGACGTCCGGGACCTCGACCTTCGGCGCACCGGTGGAGACGACGACCGTGACGATCTCCTTCTCCGCCATCGTGCCGTCCGCGGTCGGGGTCTGGCTGCAGATCTTGTTCTTGGGCTGCTCCTCGCAGGGTTCGCGCGAGCCGACCTTGAGGACGACGCCGGCGTTGTCCGCGAGTCGCTGTGCTCCCTTCACGGTCGAGCCGACCATGTTCGGCACATCGACCTTGCCGCTGTTGCGGTTGGAGTCGCTGAACACCGACCGGCCGATCAGGATCGCGCCGATGAGCACCAGGATGCCCGCGACGATCAGCAGGATCGTCGAGGTGTTGCTCTTCTTCTGGCGGCGGCGGTCCGGGCGGTCGTCATAGCCGTAGCCGCCGTCGTCCGGGCTGACCGGGGGCAGCATGGACGTGGGCGCGCCGTTCTGGTCCGCGGCGCGCAGTGCGGTGG
Source organism: Streptomyces sp. NPDC048473 (assembly GCF_043200155.1). NCBI lineage: Bacteria > Bacillati > Actinomycetota > Actinomycetes > Kitasatosporales > Streptomycetaceae > Streptomyces > Streptomyces sp. NPDC048473. Next base: position 203,612 of record NZ_JBICXE010000004.1, on the reverse strand, counting down.
TGGGCTGGTCGTTGCCGTATCCGTCGTAGCCGCCGTAACCGGGCGCACCCATCGCCGCGGTGGCGGCGACCGGCCGGCCGTCGAGGCAGGCCTCGATATCGGCGCGCATCTCGTCGGCCGACTGGTAGCGGTAGTCGGGGTCCTTGACCAGGGCCTTCAACACGATCGCGTCCATCTCGGGCGTGATCTCGGGGTCGAAGTTGCTGGGCGTCTGCGGCTCTTCCCGTACGTGCTGGTAGGCAACCGCGACGGGTGAGTCCCCGATGAACGGTGGCCGGACCGTCAGCAGCTCGTAGAGCAGGCAGCCGGTCGAGTACAGGTCGGAACGCGCGTCGACCTGCTCGCCCTTGGCCTGCTCCGGGGAGAGGTACTGGGCGGTGCCGATCACGGCCGAGGTCTGGGTCATCGTCATACCGGAGTCGCCCATGGCGCGGGCGATGCCGAAGTCCATGACCTTGACCTGGCCGGTGCGCGTCAGCATGACGTTCGCCGGCTTGATGTCGCGGTGGACGATGCCTGCGCGGTGCGAGTACTCCAGCGCCTGGAGGATGCCGACGGTCATCTCGAGGGTGCGCTCGGGCAGCAGTCTGCGGCCGGAGTGCAGAAGTTCCCTGAGCGTCGACCCGTCGACGTACTCCATCACGATGTACGGGATGGAGACCCCGTCGACGTAATCCTCACCGGTGTCGTAGACAGCGACGATCGCCGGGTGATTGAGCGAGGCGGCGGACTGGGCCTCACGGCGGAACCGGGCCTGGAAGGACGGGTCGCGGGCCAGATCGGCCCGCAGCGTCTTCACAGCTACGGTGCGGCCGAGCCGGGTGTCGTGTGCGAGGTAGACCTCGGCCATGCCACCACGGCCGAGCACCGAGCCCAGCTCGTACCGGCCGCCGAGGCGACGCGGCTCTTCCATAACTGTTCCAGCCCTCTCCGTCAGTCCCGACCGCACCGGTGTGCGGTCCGGCGGTGTGCTGCTCGCGCATACGCTACCGGCCGCGCACTACCTGATCGGCCCGGAGTCCGGACCTGATATCTGACCGGTATCCCAATGTGCAGATATGGCACCCGATGTGATGGGCATCACTTCTTGCTGTCGATGACAGCCTTCATTACAGCCTGTGCGATCGGGGCGGCCAGACCGCCACCGGAGATGTCGTCGCGGTTGGCCTGGCCGTCCTCGACAACCACGGCGACGGCGACCGGGGAGCCGCTGTCGGTCTTGGCGTACGAGATGAACCAGGCGTACGGCTTCTCGCTGTTGTTCAGACCGTGCTGGGCCGTACCCGTCTTGCCGCCGACGGTGACATTGGGGATCTTGGCCCGCTGCCCCGTGCCGGTCTCGACGACGGTCTGCATCATCTGCTGGAGCTTCTGGGCGTTCTCACCCGAGAGGGGCTGGCTGAGCTGTTCCTTCTCGTGGGTGTAGATCACGTCCAGGTTGGGGGCCTGGCGCTCGGCGACCATGTACGGCTGCATCAGCTTGCCGTCGTTGGCGACCGCGGCGGCGACCATCGCCATCTGCAGCGGGGTGGCGCGGTTGGACGCCTGGCCGATGCCGGCCATGGCGTTCTGCGGGCGGTTGTCCTTGGGGTAGATGCTGGCGTCGGTCCGTACCGGAGTGAAGATGTCCTTGTTGAAGCCGAACTTGTTGGCCTCGTCGATCATCTTCTGGTTGCCGAGGTCATCACTGATCTTGCCGAAGACGGTGTTGCAGGACCACCGCAGCGCTTCCCGCAGCGAGGCGTTCTCACACGGGATGTTGCCCTCGTTCTCCAGATTGCCGGTGGTCAGCGGGAGCCGGTAGGGCAGCGGCGACTTGGTGGGCTCGTCGATGCTGGTGTACAGCCCGTTCTCCAGCGCAGCCGCGGCGGTGACGACCTTGAAGGTAGAGCCCGGCGGGTAGGTCTCGCGCAATGCCCGGTTGAGCATCGGCTTGTCCTTGTCCTTCAGGAGCTGCTGCCGAGCATCCGCGTCCTTGAGGGAATTGCCCGCGAAGACCGAGGGGTCGTACGAGGGGGTGCTGACCAGGGCCAGGATGGCGCCGGTCTGCGGGTCGATCGCGGCTACGGCACCCTTCTTGTCGCCGAGCCCTTTGAAGGCAGCCTTCTGGGCGGCGCCGTTGAGGGTCGTGACGATGTTGCCGCCGGTCTTCTTCTCGCCGTTGAAGAGAGACAGCGTGCGGTCGAAGAACAACTGATCGCTGTTGCCGGTGAGGATTCCGTCCTCGATGCTCTCCAACTGCGATGCATCGAACGCCTGCGAGGAGTAGCCGGTCACGGGGGCCCACATGGGGCCGTTCTTCCAGACCCTCTTGTACTTGAAGTCGCTGCCCTTGGTCTCGACGGACCCGGTGACGGGGTTCCCGTCGACGATGATGTTGCCGCGCTCGTGTGCGTACCGCTCGATCTGGACGCGGCGGTTGTGCTCGTTCGCGTTCAGTTCGTCGGCACGCACGTACTGGAGCCAGTTGACACGGACCAGGAGAGCGAGGACGAGCAGCCCGCAGAAGATCGCGATCCTTCGAAGGGGCTTGTTCACGGTCGGACCACCTGGGTCATCTCGGCGTCGGGTGATGGGGCTGGGGCCGGTGCGGGACGGCGCGCGGTGTCGCTGATGCGGAGCAGGATGCCGATCAGGGCCCAGTTGGCGATCACTGACGATCCGCCTGCCGCGACGAACGGCATGGTCATACCGGTCAGCGGAATGAGTCCCATCACGCCGCCGGCAACGACGAAGACCTGAATGGCGAAGGAGCCGGAGAGCCCGATCGCGAGGAGCTTGCCGAAGGGGTCGCGGGCGGCGAGGGCGGTACGGACACCGCGCTCGACGATCAGACCGTAGACAAGGAGGATGGCCATCATTCCGGCGAGGCCGAGCTCCTCGCCGACGGTGGCGAGGATGAAGTCGGAGTTGGCGGCGAAGCCGATCAGGTCGGAGTTGCCCTGGCCGAGCCCGGTGCCGAGGGTGCCGCCGGAGCCGAACGCCATCAGGGACTTGGCCATCTGCTCGCTGGCGGCCAGCTTGCCCCATCCGGCGAATGGGTCGAGCCAGGCGGTGACACGCTGCTGGACGTGCGGTTCGAATGTGGCCACACCGACGGCGCCGGCTGCGGACATCAGCAGACCGAAGACGATCCAACTGGTGCGCTCGGTGGCGACGTACAGCATGACGACGAACATGCCGAAGAACAGCAGGGACGAGCCCAGATCGGTCTCGAAGACCAGGATGAGGATCGAGAAGGCCCAGACCATGAGGATCGGCCCGAGGTCCCTGCCCCGCGGCAGATAGAGGCCCATGAAGCGGCGGCTGGCCAGGGCCAGCGCGTCGCGCTTGACCATGAGATAGCCGGCGAAGAACACCGCAATGATGATCTTGGCGAACTCCCCTGGCTGGAGCGTTCCGACGCCGGGGATCTTGATCCAGATCTTGGCACCGTTCACCGCGGGGAAGAACATCGGAAGGATCAGGAGGAACAGCGCCACCAGCATGGAGATGTAGGTGTAGCGCTGCAGAATGCGGTGGTCCTTGAGGGCCACCAGGACGACGATCAGCAGTGCGACGCCCACTGCCGAGAACAGCAGTTGCTTGGAGGCGGCGGGCGCGAAGTTCGGGGTTGCCTGGAACCGTTCGGACTGGTCCAGACGCCAGATGATGGCCAGTCCCAGCCCGTTCAGTAGCGTCGCCAGTGGCAGCAGCAGCGGGTCCGCGTACGGGGCGAACCTGCGGACGGCGAGGTGGCCGATGCCGCCGAGCAGGGCGAGCCCGAGCCCGTATCCGAGCATGCCGGAGGGCAGTTCGCCGTTGAGCGCGAGGCCCACGTTGGCGTACGCGAACACCGAGATGAACACGGCGAAGAGAAGCAGCACCAGCTCGGTGTTGCGGCGGCTCGGTGCGTCGATCGCGCCGATCGTGGTCGTGTTGGTGACAACGCTCATGGTGCTGAAGGCCCCCTACGGCTTTACTGCTTACCGCACTGCGGGACCAGCTTTTTCTCTTCCTCCGAGAGGCTGGGACCAGGAGTGGGAGTCGCTGCGGTCGGCTTGGTCTTGGTGGCATCGGACGTGCCGGATGTCTTGGTGGCGTCCGAGCCCGTACCACTGGCTTGGCCCTCGTCGGAGCGGGCTTTCTCGGCCGCGCGTCGCTGGGCGTCCTTCTTGCAGGCGGATGCCTGGACGGCGAGTTCGCCGATCTTCTCGCGTGCGGCGGTGAGGTTGCCCTCGGCGATGGTCGCCTCGACCTGCTTGCGCTGGTAGGGCGGGAGGTACTTGAGTTCGATCTCGGGGTGGTCCTTCTCGACCTTCGAGAGCGAGACCCAGGCCAGGTCCTGGCCGATGCCGCGGAACAGCGCGACGTGTTCGCTCTTCGCGCCTACATAGAACTGGTTCTGGGTCCAGCGGTAGCCGCCGTAGAGGCCGCCGCCGATGACAGCGAGCGCGAGCACGACGTAGAAGGACCTCTTGAGCCACTTGCGGCCGCCGCCGGGCTTGATGAAGTCGTCGTCGGTGTACGCGTCGAAGGAGCCGTCCGGCATTCCGCCGTAGCCGCCGCCGTCGCCGCTTCCGGGCGGGCCGAAGCCGCCTGCGGGCGGCGGGACGGGGCGGCCGAGGCCGGCCGCTCGTCCGGCGGGGGTCTGCATGGCGCTGCCGTCGTTCAGCTGGGCGGCCTGGTTCTCGGCGACCGCGCCGACGATGACCGGCGTGTCGTTGAGCTGTGCGGCCAGGGTGTCGTTGCTGTCGACGTCGAGGACGTCGGCGACGATGCAGGTGATGTTGTCCGGGCCGCCGCCGCGCAGGGCGAGCTGGATCAGCTCCTGGATGGTCTCCTGGGGGCCCTGGTAGCTGGCGAGGGTCTCTTCCATCGTCTGGTGGGAGACGACGCCGGAGAGCCCGTCGGAGCAGATCAGATAGCGGTCGCCGACCCGGACCTCACGGATGGAGAGATCGGGTTCGACGTGGTCGCCACTGCCCAGCGCACGCATCAGAAGGGCGCGCTGCGGGTGGGTGGTGGCCTCTTCCTCGGTGATCCGGCCCTCGTCGACCAGCCGCTGCACCCAGGTGTGGTCCTGGGTGATCTGGGTGAGTACGCCGTCGCGCAGCAGGTACGCGCGGGAGTCGCCGACATGGACGAGACCGAGGCGCTGGCCGGTCCAGAGCAGGGCGGTGAGCGTGGTGCCCATGCCCTCCAGCTGGGGGTCCTCCTCGACCATCATGCGCAGTTGGTCGTTGGCCCGCTGGACCGCCGTGCTGAGCGAAGTGAGGATGTCCGAGCCCGGGACGTCGTCGTCGAGCTGGACAAGTGTGGAGATCACCTCGGAGCTGGCGACCTCGCCGGCTGCCTGGCCGCCCATGCCGTCGGCGATGGCGAGAAGGCGCGGACCGGCATAGCCGGAGTCCTCGTTGCCTTCCCGGATCATGCCCTTGTGCGATCCGGCGGCGAAGCGCAGGGAAAGACTCATGCGCACCTCGCCCGTCGGCTCGGGGTACAGCCGGTCTCGAGCCACACTGCCCACCCTCCGGTCGGGAGCCGGGCCGGGTCCGTTGCCCGGACCGCCGCGGCTCGCTCGCTCCGCTCGCTCATTGTCGTACTACTTCCGCAGCTCGATGACGGTCTTGCCGATCCGGATCGGCGCGCCCAGCGGAACAGGCGTCGGGGTGGTGAGCCGGGTCCGGTCGAGATACGTGCCGTTGGTGGACCCGAGATCCTCGACGATCCACTGGCCGTCACGGTCGGGGTAGATCCTGGCATGCCTGCTGGACGCGTAGTCGTCGTCCAGGACGATCGTTGAGTCATGGGCACGGCCCAGCGTGATGGTCTGCCCCTGGAGCGCCACCGTGGTGCCGGTGAGGGTGCCCTCGGAGACGACCAGCTTTGTGGGTGCCCCCCGGCGCTGGCGGCCGGGTTGCTGGCGTTGCTGCGGCGGTGCCGCGGCATTCTGGCGTGCCTGTGGCGGCCGTGCGTCGGTCGCAGTGCGGCGTGAGCCGCGCTGCGTGACGCGCGTTCCGAACAGGTCGCTGCGGATGACCTGGACGGCCACGATCACGAACAGCCACAGAACAGCCAGGAAACCTAGCCGCATGACCGTCAGGGTCAGCTCTGACATTGCCCCCGCTTCACCCTTCGGCTTGCCGGTAAACGATGGTGGTGCTGCCCACGACGATCCGCGAGCCGTCGCGGAGCGTAGCGCGGGTTGTGTGCTGCCCGTCCACCACGATGCCGTTGGTGGACCCGAGATCCTGGATCGTCGAGGGCGTTCCGGTCCGGATCTCACAGTGCCGGCGCGATACGCCAGGGTCGTCGATCCGCACGTCGGCTTCGGTGCTGCGTCCCAGCACCAGCGTCGGGCGGGAGATCTGATGGCGGGTGCCATTGATCTCGATCCAGCGCCGTACCTGCGCGTTCGGCAGGGGGCTGGGCCCGGCCGGCGGGCGCCGGTCGGTACTGGGCGCTCCGGGCCTGCTGGCGCCCGGCGGCGGGGCCGCGGGCATGGGCGGGGCGGAGCTGGGCGGATAGCCGTAGCCGCCGGTGGGCTGTGGCGGTCGCCCCGGGCCCGGGTAGGCGGACTGGCCGTGCTGTCCCGGGTGGCTCTGCAGTCCTTGCCGGCCCTGGGGCTCCTGCTGCTGTGACGAACTCGACGCCAGGGTGCGGCTGCGCACCCGGTAGAGCCCGGTGTCGAGGTCGTCGGCCTTCTCCAGATGGACCTTGATGGGACCCATGAAGGCGTACCGCTGCTGCTTGGCGTAGTCGCGGACCAGGCCGGAGAGTTCGTCGCCCAGCTGGCCGGAGTACGGGCTGAGTCGCTCGTAGTCAGGGGTGCTGAGTTCAACGATGAAGTCGTTGGGGACGACGGTCCGTTCACGGTTCCAGATCGTTGCGTTGTTGTCGCACTCGCGCTGGAGGGCTCCCGCGATCTCGACCGGCTGGACCTCGGACTTGAAGACCTTGGCGAAGGTGCCATTGACCAGACCTTCGAGACGCTGCTCGAAACGCTTCATGACTCCCATGGGGCACCTCCTCCGTTGTAGTCGTCCCTGTACTGCTTACTGATCGTATCCACGCGTCGGGAAATCGGCTGGTTCCCCTTGTCTGCCCTGTGGATGAGTGTCACCTCTCACACGGATCGTAGAGGCGGCCCCCAGACAGTGTCCCGCACCTGGGGTGCACTGAGGAGGAGTGGGGGCGGCCGCACGGCGTTCCCGGTTCCCGCCAGGCGTTCGGTGAAACAACGGATGTGAATCCGCCCTGTCCAGCGTGCTAATCTTCCGGATGTCGCCAGGCGCTCGCACCAAACGGTGAGAGAGTCTGGAAACACCACTCTTGCGCGAGTGGCGGAACGGCAGACGCGCTGGCTTCAGGTGCCAGTGTCCTTAGGGACGTGGGGGTTCAAATCCCCCCTCGCGCACAAGAGAGAAGCCCCACAGGCCAACGGTCTGTGGGGCTTCTTCGTTCCCTTTTCCGTTCCTGGTTTGGTTTCACGTGAAACGCCGGATTCGGGGCGTCTTGCGGGGGTGTGCGGCTTACGGGGCCCGTGGAGTCTTGACCTCCGCGGGCCCCGGTCGGCTCTGTGTCGTACGGCTCAGGCTGCGAGGCGGGCGGCGAGGGCCTTGGCCTTCTCCGTGGCCGCGGTGAACGCCTGGGCGCGGGAGGCATCGGCGAGCGGAATGAGCTCGGCCATCGAGGGCTGGGACCGGGCCAGCGTCAGCTCGGGGACGATGAAGTCGACCTCGGCGCCGAACATGCTCGTCAGCAGCTTCTCCAGGTAGTTCTGGACGAACTCGGCGTCCTCGCGCGGGGTGCCGGCGGCGTACGAGCCGCCGCGGCTGGCGACGACAGTGATCGGGGTGCCCGTCACGGGGCTGTCCGGGCCTGCGTTGTGGCCGACGATGATCACCTGGTCGAGCCAGGCCTTCAGCGTGGACGGAATGCTGAAGTTGTACATCGGAGCGCCGATCAGGACGGCGTCCGCCGCTGCCAGCTCGTCTGCGAGCTCGCGGCGCAGCGGGTCCTCGGCACCGGCGGCGGCAGCCGCGGCGTCCAGGTGGGGCAGTGGGGCGGCGGCGAGATCGCGGTAGACGACCTGCCCGTCGGGGTGCTGCTCGCGCCAGGTCTGCACAAAGGTGGCACTGACATCGCGCGACGCGGAGCCCTCGGGGAAGACGGCGGAGTCGAGGTGCAGAAGTGTGGCCATGGGGGTCTCCACGGATATCTAGGGATGGTGGCGGGCCGATGCGGCGAGCCTTATTTTCGTGCGTACCTAGTAATAACATAGGTGCTTACTATTCGTAAGTCCCGCACTGCGGCGCAGTACCCTGGGTGTATGGCGGAGCACAGTGAGCAGGCGTGTCGGCGGGTCGACGTGGGCATCACCCGCGTCTTCGAGCTGTTCGGCAAGCGTTGGACGGGGCCGATCGTCTCGGTGCTGCTGCAGCAGCCGGTGCACTTCGCGGATCTGCGGCGGGCGATTCCGGGTATCAGCGAGCGCATGCTCTCGGACCGGCTCTCCGAGCTGGGTGCGGCCGGGCTGGTGGTCCGTGAGGTCGATGAGGGGCCGCCCCTGCGGGTCTCGTACCGCTTGACCCGGGCCGGTGCCGCGATGGAGCCCGCGCTCAAGGAGCTGGCTCACTGGTCGAAGACGTACCTGACCTCCGACGGTCCCTGCTGAGGCGTACCGGATGCCGGGGGTGGGCGGGAGTCTGTGGATGCGCCCTGGCCGTCGCGCTGGTTGTGGTGGGCCGGAGGATGTTCTGCCGGGTCAGGCCTTCGGCGTCTGCGGGGCGGTCGCGCTCGTGTCGCCCGCCGCGTTGTAGCGCAGCAGGTACTCCGCGAAGCTGGCGAGGTCGTCCGCCGTCCAGTCCGCGAGGCGCTCCTGGTAGGCGGAGCGGCGGCTGGCCTGCGTCGATGCGAGTGCCTGGGTTCCGGCTTCGGTGGGGTGCAGCACCTGGATGCGGTGGTCGTCCGGGTCCGGGTGGCGCTCGACCAGTCCCAGTTTCTCCAAAGCGCCGATCTGCCGGCTGACCGTTGATTTGTCCAGCATGTAGTGCGCGGCCAGATCCGTTGCGCGGCAGCCGTGCCGGTCGTCGATGTGGGCCAGCAGCGTGTACGAGACCAGGGGCAGCTCCGGATGGAGGCGGGCTGCCGCGGCCCGCGCGCGGCGCGCGAAGGCGGTCAGTTCGCGCTGGATGACATCCAGCGATTCTTCGCGTTCTCCGGGGGTGCCTGGCACTGATTTGCCTTCCGCTTCGCCTTCCTCGGGATTTCAGTTGTATAGTACAACAGATTAGGAGTTGTAAAAGCCAACTATTGGAGTGTTCCGAATGCCGTCAGGCCCGAGTGCCGCCCCCGGCTCCACCGCCGCCGCTCTGCGTCATGTGCTGAGCCATCTCGTCACGCCGCTGCTGATGTGCATCGGCATGGGGCTCGCCTACCTCGGGGCATTCCATGCCCCTGAGCCGCACGATCTGCGGGTGGACGTGGTCGGGTCCGGGCCGAGCGCACAGGTGCTCGCGCAGACGCTGCAGGACAAGGGTGACGGGGCGCTGAGCGTGCGCACGGTTCCCGATCGCGCGACGGCGGTGAACCACCTCAGGACGCAGGCGAGTTACGGTGCCTACCTGCCGGGGAAGCACCCCGAGCTGCTGGTGGCCAGCGCGTCCTCCGACACCAGCGCCACGGTGGTCGAGAAGGTCTTCACCGAGGTTGCGGCCGCGGAGGGGGACCCGCTGAAGGTCACGGACACGGCACCGACCGCTGACGGCGATCCGACCGGTCAGGGCATCTTCTTCCTGCTGGTCGCGGTGAGCATCGGCTCGTACGCATCGGTTGCGGTGATCGGCGGTGCGGGCGCGGTGCTGGCGCTGCGGATCAGGGCCGCCCTGACGGTTGCCGCGTCCCTGATGGTGAGCGTGATCGGAGTGGTCTTCGCCGGTCCGCTGTTCGGCCTCGTGGACCACGGGCTCGGCGGTCTCTGGGCGATGGCCTGGCTCTACTCACTGGGCATTCTGCTGATCGGTGTCGGGCTGCACACCTTCCTCAAGCGGTGGACGACGCTCGGCGTGATGGTGCTCTTCGTGATGCTCAACTTCACCAGCTCCGGCGGCATCTTCCGGCCCGAGCTGCAGCCCGGCTTCTTCGGTGCGCTGCACTCCTTCTGGAACGGTGCGGGCTTCGTCGAGGGCATACGCAGCCACGTGTATTTCGGCGGACACGCGCTCGGCAGGCATGTGCTGGTGCTCGTGCTCTGGTTCGTGGTCGGCCTGGCAGTGATGGGTGCGGCGGGGCTCGTCGAGGCGAAGCGGCGGAAGGCCGGCGTGGAGACGGCTCAGTCCGGCGCCGTCGTCGGGTCCGCCGAGGCCGGGGGAGCACAGGGACGGGGGCGGCACGTCAAGGCCGAGGCCCGGACCGGGGCGGACGACGAGGAAGAGCTGGAGGAAGAGCTGGAAGAGGCCGTCGGCGTCTGACCAGGACAGAGTGTTGTCCACAGGCCGCGAGGTGAGTTTTCCACAGGGGCAGACGGCTTTCGGTGGACGGCGGTACCTTCGTCGCAATTGATCTGCGACAGGGCATGGGGCCAGGAGCGCAGGGCGAGGGCGGGGGAGGCTGCGCGCCATGGGTGAAATCGAAGCGACAGTGCCGGTCCAGCGGGCTGTGACAGGTGATCCGCGTATTCCGGTCGTGCCCGGATTCGCGCGCCGGGCGGCTGTGACGACTGCGGCGGGCAAGAGTGCGCCGCAGTCGCTCAGGGAGGCGGGCAAGGCGCTGCGGGAGAGGGTGTCCAGGGGCTCTCACTCCGTCCTCGACCTTCCGGCCGGGCGGCCCGATGCCGTGCAGGCGGTGGAGGAGTCGAGCCGGGGCAGGGTGCCCGGTCTCGCTCCGATCCGAGTGGGGCGGATGGCGGCCACACCGTTCGCGTTTCTGCGCGGCTCGGCCGGGCTGATGGCCCATGACCTGGTGGGCACACCGGTCAGCGGGGTGGGCGCCCAGCTCTGCGGCGATGCGCACGCGGCCAATTTCGGGCTGTACGGCGATGCGCGGGGCAGCCTGGTCATCGATCTGAACGATTTCGACGAGACCGTGTTCGGCCCGTGGGAATGGGACCTCAAGCGCCTCGCCACCTCGCTTGTGCTCGCCGGGCGCGAGGCCGGGGCGGACGAGGACACCTGCCGCCAGGGCGCATACGACACGGTGGGCGCGTACCGGCGGACGATGCGGCTGCTGGCCAGACTGCCCGCGCTCGATGCCTGGAACGCCATCGCGGACGAGGAGTTGGTCTCACACACAGATGCGCGGGATCTGCTCGGCACCCTGGAGCGGGTCTCGGAGAAGGCCCGTAACAACACCAGCGCCCGCTTCGCGGCCAAGTCCACCGAAGATTCCGGGGACGGCGGACGCCGTTTCATAGAAGCGCCGCCGGTGCTGCGGCGGGTGCCGGACGAGGAGGCCGCCGCCGTGGCGGCGGGACTCGGCGACTACCTGGGCACGGTCTCGGAGGACCGGGTACCGCTCCTCGCCAGATACGCGATCCACGACGTGGCGTTCCGGGTGGTCGGCACGGGAAGCGTCGGCACCCGGTCGTACGTGGTGCTCCTGCTCGATCACCGTGGTGAGCCCTTGGTACTGCAGGTGAAGGAGGCGCGGCCCTCCGTGCTGGTGCCCTACCTCCCGGCTGTCGGGTTCGACGTGCCGGAGGTGGCGCACGAGGGGCGCCGGGTGGTGCTCGGGCAGAAGCGGATGCAGGTCGTCAGCGACATCCTGCTGGGTTGGGCCACTGTCGACGGGCGCCCTTTCCAGGTGCGGCAGTTCAGGAACCGCAAGGGCAGTGTGGACCCGGCGGCCCTGGCAGCCGACCAGGTCGACGACTACGGCCGTATGACCGGTGCGCTGCTGGCGCGGGCCCATGCGCACAGCGCCGATCCGCGGCTGATCGCGGGTTACTGCGGCAAGAACGAAGAGCTGGACGAGGCTGTGTCAGCGTTCGCGGTGACGTACGCGGACCGTACGGAGGCGGACCACGCGGAGCTGGTGCGGGCCATCGGTTCGGGGCGGATAGCCGCCGAACTGGGCGTGTGAGGAGCATTGAGCCGACCGCGCGTCCTCGGGGCGTGGACGGTGGCCATACGCTGGACGGGTGACCCACGAAGCCGCCGGGGTGCCGACCACCCGGAACGACGATGACCGGCAGGAAAACGACCGGCAGCACGAGCATCCTGCGCAGGATGCTGAGCACGGAGGGCCGGCCGGTGCCGATGGTGGTGCCGGTGCTGGTCCGGAGACCGGCGCTGCTGCTGGCACTGACGACGGGACTGGCGGGGCTGCCGGCGGGACTGCTGAGGGGGTTCGGCCCGAGGCCCGGCTCGCAAAGGCTGTGCGGGTGGCGGAGCAGGCGCTGATCGAGTTCGAGATCGCGGTGGAGACCTTCCGGGTCGAGGTCGAGAACTTCTCCCGGTTGCACCACCAGAAGCTCGGGCCGATGTACGCCCGCCTCGATGAGCTCGATGCGCAGATCGCGGAGGCCCAAGCCGCCAGGACCGGTGACCCCGAAGACCTCCGCAAGGCTCAGGAGGCCCGGGCGATCGTGATGCCGATGCCGGGCGTCGACGAGCTGTTCCACGACTGGATCGACTCCGACGGGCTGTCCCCCGAGGCGGCGGCGATGCTGACCGAGCAGCCGGTCCGGCCGCCCAAGCGGGTCCGGCCGACCGAGGAGGCGCGCAAGCTCTACCGCGAGCTGGCGCGCAAGGCCCACCCGGACCTGGCGCAGGACGAGAAGGAGCGGGCACGCCGGGAGGAATTCATCACGCGCGTCAACGCTGCTTATGGGCGCGGGGACGAGCCGTTGCTGATGGAGCTGGCGCAGGAGTGGGCGGCGGGGCCGGTGGTGCCGGAGGCGGAGCTCAGCGAGAGCGAGGAGCTCTACGCCCGGCTGAACTGGCTGACCCAGCGCAAGGAACTCCTGACGGTGCTGGCCCAGGAGCTCGAGGAGAGCGCGATCGGGTCCATGCTGCGCATGGCGCCCGACGACCCGGATCGGCTGCTCGACGAGATCGCCGATCAGCTGCTGGGCGAGGTCGCTCAGCGTGAGGCGGAGCTGGCGGGTCTGGTGCAGTAGCGTTCCCGGTGACTCTGGAGCGTACGTACGAGAGAAGGCATGACCCATGAATTTCGCCCCGCTGCCCTCGGTGGATGTCGCGGCGGTTCCGTCGAACGGCTTTGTGCTGGACGTCCGGGAGGACAACGAATGGGCGGCCGGGCATGTCGAAGGCGCCCTGCACATTCCGATGAGTGACTTCGTGGGCCGCTTCGGGGAGCTGACCGAGGCTGCCGAGGACGGTCGGCGCGTGCATGTGATGTGCCGGGTCGGTGGCCGGTCCGCCCAGGTCACCCAGTACCTGGTGCAGCAGGGCATCGACGCCGTGAACATCGACGGCGGGATGCTCGCCTGGGACGGTGCCGGACGTCCGATGGTCACCGACAACGGCAACCCGGCTTTCGTGCTCTGAGCCCGGGCGGCTGCTCGGTCGCTGGAGTGCTGGGCGGCTGCTCGGCCGGCGTCGGTTGAGGGCCTGGCCGGTGTCAGCCGAGGAGGTGTGCGGCCAGTAGGTCGCCCAGTGCCTCCTCGTGTGCCGCCGCAGGACCGAGGGAGAGCTCGATCTGCTTCGCCCAGGCGTGGAAGCGGTGCAGCGGGTAGTCGGTGTCCGCGCCGAAGCCGCCGTGCAGATGCTGTGCCGTCTGCACGACCCGGCGGACACCGTCCGACGCCCAGATCTTCGCCACGGCAATGTCGCCCTCGGCCGGCAGTGCACCGTCGGCCCCGGTGGAGATCCGCCAGGCCGCCTGCCAGAGCGTCACTTCCATGGCCCGCAGGTCGATGTAACGGTCCGCTGCCTGTACGGCGACGGACTGGAAGGTCGCGACGGGAAAGCCGAACTGCTCGCGCTTGCCGGTGTATTCACTCGTCATGGCGAGCACGGCTTCGCCCAGGCCCAGCGCGAGCGCGCACGTCCCAGTGGTGAGCAGGGCGCGCAGCCACTCCCAGGCCCCGGCGGTGTCGATCAGCGCACGGCTGTCGATCCGTACCGAATCCAGCCGGACCTCGGCGAACAGCTCACCGCTCGTGGAGACCTGCTCGGCCAGAGTGACGCCGACGTGGGTGGGCCGGATCAGAGCCACAACAGCCCGGCCCTCGCCCGTGTGGGCGGGAACCGCGATCCAGTCCGCGGCCTGCGCCCACGGCACCCCTGACTGCACCCCGTCGAGCACCCAGCCCGCAGTGTCAGCATCGGCATCCCCGGGGGCGTCGCCAGGACCCTCGCCGGGCCGGTTGCTCGTTGCGGGGGCTTCCCGGCGGGCGGTGACGGCGAGCTCGGCCGGATCGTGGCCGGAGCGGCCGTTGGCCCCGACGGTGAGAACCAGCTCGCCCCGGCCGACCCGGGGCAGCAACTCGGCGGCCAGCCCCTCGTCGCCGTAGCGCTGGAGCGCCATCGCGACCGCGCACGTCTCCAGCAGCGGCACCCGCGCAAGCACCCTGGCGGACTCGCGCAGCACCAGACAGAGCGCGACGAGATCGAGTCCGGCCCCGCCGTGCTCCGGCGACAGCGTCAGACTCAGCAGGTCGCCTGCGGCGAGTCCGGCCCACAGAGGCCGGTCGATGTCCTCGGCCACCGCTCCCGGCACGAGAGCAGGACTGGGCACCCCGTCGGGCGCAACGCCCGAGAAGACCGCTCTCGCTGCCTCAGTGGCTGCCTGCTGTTCCTCGGTGAAGGTGAAGTCCACTGCCCTGGCCTCCCGCGAACCGCTGCTCCCGTACCCGGACCTGACGGACCGTCAAGATAGAACAGGTTCTATGAGAAGGGAACAGGAGGAGGGGTGGGAGGTGAGGGGCATGAACGGGGGTGGGTGGGCGAAATGGGTGTGGTCAGCGGTCGAAGTCGAGCTCCACCTCCGGGGTGACGGGGTGCGACTGACACGCCAGCACATAGCCGGCGCCCGTCTCTTCGGGTTCCAGCGCGAAGTTGCGGTCCATCCGTACCTCGCCCGAGACCAGGAACGCCCGGCAGGTTCCGCACACACCGCCCTTGCAGGCGTACGGCGCGTCGGAGCGGCTGCGCAGCACGGTCTCCAGCAGCGATTCACTCTCCTGTACCGGCCATGTGCCGGAGCGGCCGTCCAGGGTCGCGGTGAGACTGCTGTGAGCAGGCGTTTCGGCCCGTGCGCGGGCAGGCGTGCTCGGGCCGTCGTCCACATGGAAGATCTCCTGGTGGATACGGGTCCGGTCGACGCCCAGGCCGTGCAGCGCGCGTTCGGCCGCCTGTACCAGTCCGAACGGCCCGCACAGATACCAGCCGTCCACCTCCGGCACCGGTAGCAGCGCGGGCAGCAGCTCGGTGAGCCGGTCCCGGTCCAGCCGGCCGGACGGGAGACCCGCCTGCTGCTCTTCCCGGGAGAGCGCCGTGACCAGCTGGAACCGGTCCGGGTAGCGGTCCTTGAGGTCGGCGACCTCGTCCAGGAACATCGTCGAGACCGCCGTCCGGTCGCTGCGGATCAGACAGAAACTGGCGGCGGGCTCCCGCGCCAGCAGTGTCGCCGCGATCGACAGCACCGGGGTGATCCCACTGCCTCCGACGATCGCCACGAAATGTCCGGCGCGGGGCGTGAGCACGAAGCGGCCCATCGGGGGCATCGCCTCTACCAGGTCGCCGACGGCGAGTTCCTTCAGCGCGTACGTGGAGAACGTGCCGCCGTCGACAAGCCGAATGCCTACTCGTAGCACGGGATCTGCCGGTTCCTCGGTGGCCGGGGAGCAGATCGAGTACGAGCGGCGGATCTCCTCGCCATCGACGCTGTAGCGCACATTGAGGTGCTGGCCGGGCTTGTGGCGGAAGGTCTCGCGCAGCTCGGGCGGTACGGCGAGGGTGACGGCCACCGAATCGTCCGTGAGCCGTTCGATCGCGCGGACCCGGAGCGGATGGAACATCTACAACTCCTTGAAGTGGTCGAACGGTTCGCGACATGTCACACAGCGGCGCAGTGCCTTGCATGCGGTGGAGGAGAACCGGCTCAGCAGCTCTGTGTCGGTCGAGCCGCAGTGCGGGCAGCGGACCGAGAGCGTGAGCGGCACCGGGCCGCCTGCGGGGGCCGTGGCGTCGTGCGGGCGCGGGGGCGCGATGCCGAACTCGGCCAACTTGCGCCGCCCTTCCGCGCTGATGTCGTCCGTGGACCAGGCCGGCGAGAGCACGGTGACCACGGAGACCTCCGGTATGCCATGGTCGTGCAGCACCTGCTCGATGTCGGCGGACATGGCCTCGATCGCCGGGCAGCCGGTGTAGGTCGGGGTGAGACGCACCGTGACTTTGCCGGGCGCGAGCACGTCCACGCCTCGGAGCACCCCCAGCTCGTCCAAGGTCAGTACGGGCAGTTCGGGATCGGGTACGGAGCCCGCCAGCCGGTGCAGCTCCTCTTCCAGGAGTGTTTCGGTCACCATGACGCCCCCGGGTGGCTGCGATGCAGATGCTGCATCTCGGCGATCATCCGGCCGAAGGGTTCGGTGTGGATGCCCTGACGTCCCGCGCCCGCCGTCCATGCTCCGGACTGCGGGCCGGCCGGTACGGTCAGCGTGGCCTGCTGCAGCACTGCGGTGACGGACTCCAGCCAGCCGCTGTGCAGCGACTGCCAGTCGATCTCCACGCCCTCGACGGGCTGGAACAGCTCGCCGGTGAACCGCCACAGGGCGTCGACCCCGCGTTGCGTCCGCTCATGGCTCTCGGCCGTGCCGTCGCCGAGCCGCAGCGTCCAGTGCTCCGCGTGGTCCTGGTGGTAGGCGACCTCCTTGACCGCCTTCGCCGCCAGTCCGGCGAACGGACTCTCACCGGCCGCCAGCTGCTCGTAGAGCAGTCGCTGATAGGTGGAGAAGTAGAGCTGGCGGGCGATGGTGTGGGCGAAGTCGCCGTTCGGCTGCTCGACCAGTTGGACGTTGCGGAAGGCGCGCTCCTCGCGCAGATACGCCAGCTCGTCCTCGTCCCCGACGAGGGAGAGCAGCACCCGGGCCTGCCCCAACAGGTCCAGGGCGATGTTGGCCAGGGCCACTTCCTCTTCCAGTACGGGGGCATGGCCGGCCCACTCTCCCAGCCGGTGCGAGAGCACCAGCGCGTCGTCGCCCAGGGCGAGGGCCGCGGTCACAGGTGCTTCACCCCTTCCGGGATCTCGTAGAACGTCGGGTGCCGGTACGGCTTGTCACCGGCCGGCTCGAAGAAGGAGTCCTTCTCGTCCGGCGAGGAGGCCGTGACCTGTGCGGACGGGACCACCCAGATGGAGACGCCCTCGGAGCGGCGCGTGTACAGATCGCGCGCGTTGCGCAGGGCCATTTCCGCGTCCGGGGCGTGCAGGCTGCCCGCGTGGGTGTGGGACAGCCCGCGGCGCGAACGCACGAACACCTCCCACAGCGGCCATTCGGTCGAGCTGTTCATGCTGTCGCCTCCCCGTTCCGTACTGCTGTGTGCTTCTCGGCGTACGCAACCGCCGCGTCCCGGACCCAGGAACCCTCTTCGTGCGCCCGGCGGCGCTGGGTGAGGCGCTGCTCGTTGCACGGGCCGTTGCCCTTGAGGACCTCCTGGAACTCCTGCCAGTCGATCGACCCGAAGTCGTGCTGTCCACGCTCCTCGTTCCACCGGAGATCCGGGTCAGGGAGGGTGAGTCCCAGCGCCTCGGCCTGCGGGACGCAGATGTCGACGAAGCGCTGCCGCAGCTCGTCGTTGGAGTGCCGCTTGATCTTCCAGGTCATCGACTGCGCCGAGTGGGCCGATGCGTCGTCCGGCGGGCCGAACATCATCAGGGACGGCCACCACCAGCGGTTCACCGCGTCCTGCGCCATCTCGTGCTGCGCCGGGGTGCCGCGGCTGAGGGTGAGCAGCAGCTCGTAACCCTGACGCTGGTGGAAGGACTCCTCCTTGCAGATACGGACCATCGCCCGGGCGTACGGGCCGTAGGAGCAGCGGCAGAGCGGAACCTGGTTGGTGATCGCGGCGCCGTCCACAAGCCAGCCGATCGCGCCGACGTCCGCCCAGGTCAGCGTCGGGTAATTGAAGATCGATGAATACCTCTGGCGGCCTGCGTGGAGCTTGTCGAGCAGCTCCTCGCGGCCGGTGCCGAGGGTTTCCGCGGCGCTGTAGAGATAGAGCCCGTGTCCGGCCTCGTCCTGCACCTTGGCCATCAGGATCGCCTTGCGGCGCAGCGAGGGCGCTCGCGAGATCCAGTTGGCCTCCGGCTGCATTCCGATGATTTCGGAGTGGGCATGCTGGGCCATTTGCCTGACCAGCGAGGCGCGGTATGCATCCGGCATCCAGTCACGCGGCTCGATGCGCTCGTCCGCCGCCACCGCGGCGTCGAAGGCTGCCTCCAGGGCCTTGTCCGCCCCTTCGGGCCTGCCTGCTCCTGCCTGCGCTGTCTGGCTCGCAGTCACTGCCGTCATCCCGGACTCCCTACCGACCGACCGATCGTTCGGTTCAATGTCTTCAATGGTGAGTCGGTGGCCCGTAGGGTGTCAACCCTGTGGATAACTCACCGGGGATCGACGGGGATCGGGGCGGGATGGATTCGTACGACGACAGGGGTGTCGGGAGCGGGAGCGCCGGGCCAGGGTCGGGACAGCGTGAGGACGTGTCGTCCGGCGCTGGTCAGGGGCCGGGTCCAGGTCCCCGTGGTGGCATGGCTGCCCTGTCACTTCCGTACCAGATCGTTGCCGCGATCGCACTGTCGGTCATCGGGCTGGTCGCCTGCGCTCAGCTGGCCATGGTGTTTCTGCACGTCGCACCCTCCAACACCCTGACCAAGCAGCACGGCGAAGCGGTCGACGACTGGATCTATCCCGAGTTCGAGCAGAACTGGAAGCTTTTCGCCCCGAACCCGCTTCAGCAGAACGTCGCCGTTCATGTACGAGCCGAGATAGTCGGCGCCGACGGCCGCCACACGACCCCCTGGATGAGCCTTTCAGGTGAGGACGGCAAGGCGATACGCGGCAATCTGCTCCCCAGCCACGTCCATCAGAACGAGCTGCGTCGCGGCTGGGACTTCTATCTCAGTTCCCACGACAACGAGAACCGGGCGAACGGCCTGCGCGGTGAGCTCTCCGAGAGCTACATCCGCCGTATCGCGATGCTGCGCCTCGGCGAACACGACTACGGCGGCACCGTCGAGCGCATCCAGATCCGTTCCGAGGTGCGGTCCATCGCGGCACCTGGATGGAGCGAGGAGAAGATCAGCACGAAGCCGTCCTACCGGGTGCTGCCGTGGTGGACCGTAACCCCCGCCGACCTGCCCGAGAACTCCAAGGAGGCGGACAAGTGAGTACGTTCACCTTCGACCGCAAGCTGGCCCGCGGCATTCAGCGCATCACCTCCTCGGCCCTCGGCCCGTACCAGAGCGCCGTCATCCGGATCGGTTTCTCCGCCACCTATCTGCTGTTCCTGCTGCGCGAACTGCCGCACCGCCACGAGATGTACGGACCCGACGCCCCGTGGCGCTGGGACATGGCGCAGCAGCTCATATCGGGCAATCAAGCCTTCACCACGCTCATGTGGTCGGACAGCACGGTCTGGTTCGAGATCGTGTACGCGGTTGCTCTGCTCTCCGCCGCGCTGCTGATGGTCGGCTGGCACACCCGCGCCATGTCGGTCCTTTTCATGGCCGGTGTGCTCTCCCTGCAGAACCGCAGCATCTTCATGGGTGACGGCGGCGACAACGTCATCCATCTGATGGCGATCTATCTCGTGCTGACGCGCTGCGGGCAGGTCTGGTCGTTGGATGCGCTCCGTGCAGGCCGTGCGGCCAGTGTGGCTGGTGTGACCCATGTGGCCCGTTCGGCGGATTCGGATGCGGAAGACGATGGTCCTCGGCGTTCGGTGTGGGGGAACGTGGCCGGCCCGGTTCTCTGGGTGGTGCTCGGCCTGGTTCTGATCGTGGCCACCGTGACAGACGGCCTCGGCGGCACCTGGTGGCTGCCGGTTCTCTTCTGGGCCCTCTGGGTCGGCCAGGGTGCCTGGTGGGCCGTGAATCGTTACGCGCCGCACAGCGAGGCGCGCACCCTGCTCGATGTCGTCGCCAACCTCGCCCACAACGCGACCTTCGTCGTGATCATGGCCGAGGTCTGTCTGATCTACGCGACGGCAGGGTGGTACAAGATCCAGGGTTCGCGCTGGCAGGACGGCACGGCGCTGTACTACCCGCTCAAGCTCGACTACTTCACGCCCTGGCCCGGGCTGTCGGACATCCTCGCGTCCAGCGGTGTGATGGTGATGCTGCTGACGTACGGCACGGTCATCGTTCAGGTCGCCTTCCCCTTCACCCTGTTCAACCGGCGGGTCAAGAACGTCCTGCTCGTCGTCATGATGTGCGAGCACGCCGGCATCGCCCTGCTGCTCGGGCTGCCGTTCTTCTCGATGGCGATGATCGCCGCCGACTCCGTCTTCTTGCCGACCGTCTTCCTGGTGTGGCTCGGCGGCCGGGCGACCCTCGGACGGGAGCTTCTGTTCTCGCGCAGGGGCAAGGTGCCGGGGCAGCGGCGTGCCGTCGATGACGAGGAGGCCCCGCAGCACAGCGGCGACGGGGGCCATACGCTCGTCGGGTGAGTAGTGAGAGCGGCAGCAGTGGCAGCACCGGCAGCACCGGCAGTACCGGCGGGAAATCGTTGATCGAGGAGTCCCCAGGACTTGAACCGTCCGTTGCCTCTGTACCGGCGGCGGAACCCATGCAGTACGACGACGGATTCGGGACGGAAATCGGTGTCGGGCCGCACCCGCTGCCCTGGCCCGTGGACGAGCGGTACGACCCCGAGCTGCTTGCCTACGGCGACCGGCGCAACGTGGGCGACGCCTACCGGTACTGGACGCGGGAGGCAATCGTCGCCGACCTGGATCTGCGGCGGCACGACTTCCATGTGGCGGTCGAGAACTGGGGCCACGACTTCAATATCGGCTCCGTGGTGCGCACCGCGAACGCCTTCCTCGCCAAGGAGATCCACATCGTGGGGCGACGGCGCTGGAACCGGCGCGGTGCGATGGTCACCGACCGGTACCAGCATGTGCGGCACCACCCCGACACGGAATCGCTGACCGCGTGGGCGGCGGCGGAGGGGCTGCCGATCATCGGGATCGACAATCTGCCGGGGGCGGTGCCGCTGGAGCGGACCGAGCTGCCGCGGCGGTGTGTGCTGCTCTTCGGGCAGGAAGGGCCCGGGCTGACCGAGGAGGCCCGCAAGCACGCGGCGATGGTGTGCTCCATTGCGCAGTTCGGGTCGACGCGGTCGATCAATGCGGGAGCTGCGGCTGCGATTGCCATGCATGCGTGGGTGCAGCGGTATGCGGAAATTCCGGGGGCGGGGCGGGAGCAGGGGCCCGGGCCGGGGTTCTGAGGTAGGTGGGGCGGCGGGTTTGGGCGTGGGTGCGGGTGGGCGAGCCTGGGGCGGATCTGTTCCCTACCCGCCCCTTCCCGTAACCGGGGGCTCCGCCCCCGGACCCCCAGCCCCTCAAACGCCGGAGGGGCTGGGAGGAAGCCCGGAAGAGCTGGGTGCCGGGTGGACGGAGCAGAAGGCCGGAGCCGGGGGTTACGCCTGGCGGCGGACTTCCACCATGCGGAAGCGATTTGCTACGAAGGCTCCGTCGCACAGGGCCGCGTTCGCTGCCGGGTTGCCGCCCGAGCCGTGGAAGTCGGAGAACGCGGCGGTCTGGTTGACGTACACCCCGCCGGTCAGGTTCAGCGAGAGCTGGGCCGACTCTTCCAGGCAGACGTCCTCCACCGCGCGCTCCACCTCCGGTGAGGTGGTGTACGCGCCTACTGTCATCGCGCCCTTGTCGCGGATCGTGCGGCGGAGCAGCTCCACGGCGTCGGCTGTCGAGTCGACCGCTACTGCGAAGGAGACCGGTCCGAAGCACTCCGACAGGTAGTGCTCCTCGTCGTCGGGCTTGGTGCCGTCCAGCTTGACGACGACGGGGGTGCGGACCACGGCGTCGGGGAATTCCGGGTTGGCCACCTCGCGGGAGGTCAGGGCGACTTCGCCCAGCTCTGCGGCCGCCTCCAGGCGGGTTTTCACATCGGGGTTGACCAGGGCGCCGAGCAGTGCGTTCGCCCGGGCGTCGTCGCCCAGCAGACCGTTGACCGCGGCGGCGATGTCGTCGACGACCTCGTCGTATGTCTTGTCGCCGGCGTCGGTCGTGATGCCGTCGCGGGGGATCAGCAGGTTCTGCGGGGTGGTGCACATCTGGCCGCTGTACAGCGAGAGGGAGAACGCCAGGTTGGCGAGCATGCCCTGGTAGTTGTCGGTGGAGTCGAGGACGATCGTGTTGACTCCGGCCTTCTCTGTGTAGACCTGGGCCTGGCGGGCGTTGGTCTCCAGCCAGTCGCCGAAGGCGGTGGAGCCCGTGTAGTCGATGATCTTGATCTCGGGGCGGACCGCGAGGGTCTTCGCGATGCCTTCGCCCGGCCGTTCGGCCGCCAGGGCGACCAGGTTGGGATCGAAGCCCGCCTCGACGAGCACCTCGCGGGCCAGCTGCACCGTGAGCGCGAGCGGAAGCACGGCGCGCGGGTGCGGCTTGACCAGGACGGGATTGCCGGTGGCCAGGGAGGCGAAGAGGCCCGGATAGCCGTTCCACGTGGGGAACGTGTTGCAGCCGATCAGGAGCGAGATGCCGCGGGGTGCCGCGGTGAACGACTTGTGCAGCTGGAGCGGGTCGCGCTTGCCCTGCGGCTTGGACCAGTCGGCGCTCTGCGGGGTGCGGATCTGCTCCTCGTACGCGTACGCCACCGCCTCCAGGCCGCGGTCCTGGGCGTGCGGGCCGCCCGCCTGGAACGCCATCATGAAGGCCTGGCCGCTGGTGTGCATCACGGCATGGCCGAACTCATGGGTCCTGGCGCTGATCCGCGCCAGGATCTCCAGACAGACCAGGGCCCTGATCTCGGGGCCCGCCGCGCGCCAGGCCGCCATTCCCGTACGCATCGCCGGCAGCAGGACGTCCAGGTCGGCGTGCGGATATTCGACGCCCAGCTCCGGCCCGTACGGAGAGGTCTCTCCGCCCGTCCAGCCGTCGGTGCCCGGCTGGCCGAGGTCGAGCCGGGTGTGCAGCACGCCGTCGAAGGAGGCCTTGCCCTCGGCGGCGCTCAGGCTGCCGGGGGCGCCGCCCTCGCCGTATGCCTTCGGATGCTCGGGATGCGGGGACCAGTAGGCGCGCGTACGGATCGCGTCGAGGGCCTGGTCGAGCGTGGGGCGGTGCTTCTCGGACAGCAGGTGCGGGGAGAGCTCGGCGGCCATGACGGACCAACTCCTCATCGAGCTGGGCAGGGACGGGCGGACAGAGTTAGAGTAACCGAACGATCGGTCGGGACAAGGGGGCCCGCCAAACCTGTGGACAACTCGTAGGGGAGGATCGCGGACATGACCACGGCCAAGCGGGACACGTACACCCCGGAGACTCTGCTCACCGTCGCCGTCCGTGTCTTCAACGAGCGCGGCTACGACGGCACGTCCATGGAGCATCTCTCCAAGGCGGCAGGCATCTCCAAGTCGTCCATCTACCACCATGTCGCGGGCAAGGAGGAACTGCTCCGTCGTGCGGTCAGCCGGGCGCTGGACGGGCTCTTCGGAATCCTCGACGAGCCGGGAGCGACGCAGGGGCGTGCGATCGAGCGGGTCGAGTACGTCACCCGTCGCACCGTCGATGTGCTGATAGCCGAACTGCCCTACGTCACGCTGCTGCTGCGCGTGCGGGGCAATACGAAGGCCGAGCGCTGGGCCATGGAGCGGCGGCGCGAGTTCGACCACCGGGTGACCGATCTGCTCCGGGCGGCGGTCGCGGACGGCGATCTCCGCTCCGACGTGGACATACGGCTGGTGACACGGCTGCTCTTCGGGATGGTCAACTCCCTGGTGGAGTGGTACCGGCCGCAACCTGACGGCGGCGTCGAGGGGGAGCGGCTGGCGGACACGCTCGTCCGGGTGGCCTTCGAGGGGATGCGGTCCAGCCACTGAGCCGCTGGCGGCCGGACAGGTCCAGGCCGCCATCCTTCGGCATGACCGCTGTCTTGCGTGCTCCTGTCTTGCGTGCTCCCGGGGTCCTGTCCGCTGTCGTGCTGCTCGTGGCCGTGTCGCTGACCGGATGCGGTGGAGGCGACGGTGACGGAGGGGCCGGCGCGGACGGACGAGGCGGCCGGAGTGCGGCCGAGGGCGTGACGCCGGACGGCTTCGGGTGGCGCTGCTCGGCAGTGTGAAGAACTGGGCCAGGTCCCAGGCGTTCCTCAAGAAGTACGGCTCCTGAAGAAGTTCCGGTCCTGAATCGGATTACTGGTTCACGTCTACTGGTCCCCGTCAGGTCAGCTCGGTGGGTCTGGCCGGGCCCGAGGCCAGGTCCGTCTCCTCGAACACCAGAAGTGTGCGGGTGGAGAGCACCTCCGGGATGGCCTGGATCCTGGTCAGCACCAGCTCGCGCAGCGACCGGTTGTCCGGGGTGTGCACCAGCAGCAGGACATCGAAGTCGCCGCTGACCAGCGCGATATGTGTGGCGCCCGGCAGCGCCTGGAGCTGCTCGCGCACGGTGCGCCAGGAATTCTGGACGATCTTGAGCGTGACGTACGCGGAGGCGCCCTGCCCCGCCCGCTCATGGTTCACGCGCGCGCTGAAACCGCGGATCACGCCGTCGTCGATGAGCCGGTTGATCCGCGCGTACGCGTTGGCCCGGGACACATGGACGCGATCGGCCACCGACCGTATCGAGGCGCGGCCGTCCGTCTGGAGCAGTCGCAGAATGTCGCGGTCGATGGCGTCGAGCGGGCGCGCGGGCGGAACCTGGCCGGGGTCCTCGCCCCCGTCGGCCATTTGTTCAGCTGACATGTGCCCGCGCCTCCCTGTCCTGGACGACCTGCCCCTATCCCAGGCTGTGGAGAACCGTTTGTCCACAGGCTGGAGGTGCCTGTAGCCAAAATGCGCTCGCGACCGAACAATCGGTAGGTGAGGCACAGCGCATCCGTGCCTCGGACAGCGCTCGACATTTCGATGCATTTCGACACCCCTCGACATTGGACGATCCTCCGATGTCGTCAGACGCCGCTCGAAAACCCTCGATGCCAGGAGGTGCTTGTCATGACGGTCCAAGAGCTGCCCGGCGCGGCCGCTTACCGGCCCACGCCGCCCCCGGCCTGGAAGCCGCTCACCGATCCCGCGCCGCTGCTCCCGGACCCCGAGCCGTACCGCGTGCTCGGTACGGATGCCGTGGCCGATGCCGACCCCGAGCTGCTGCTGCGGCTCTACGCGGAGCTGGTGCGCGGCCGGCGGTACAACGCGCAGGCCACCGCTCTCACCAAGCAGGGCCGGCTCGCCGTCTACCCGTCCAGCACGGGGCAGGAGGCCTGCGAGATAGCGGCCGCGCTGGTGCTGGAGGAGCGGGACTGGCTCTTTCCCAGTTATCGCGACACGCTGGCGGCCGTGGCGCGCGGCCTGGACCCGGTCGAGGCACTGACGCTGCTGCGTGGCGACCGGCACACCGGCTACGACCCGCGCGAGCACCGCATCGCCCCGCTCTGCACCCCCCTCGCCACCCAGCTGCCGCACGCGGTGGGCCTGGCACACGCGGCGCGCCTCAAGGGCGACGACGTGGTGGCGCTGGCCATGGTCGGGGACGGCGGGACCAGCGAGGGCGATTTCCACGAGGCGCTGAATTTCGCGGCCGTCTGGCGGGCCCCCGTCGTCTTCCTCGTGCAGAACAACGGCTTCGCGATCTCCGTACCGCTGGCGAAGCAGACCGCTGCTCCGTCCCTGGCACACAAGGCCGTGGGATACGGGATGCCCGGCCGGCTGGTGGACGGCAATGACGCGGCCGCCGTGCACCAAGTCCTCGGTGAGGCAGTCGCACGGGCCCGGAGCGGTGGCGGTCCGACGCTCGTCGAGGCGGTGACGTACCGCATGGACGCCCATACGAACGCCGACGACGCCACGCGCTACCGCGGCGACAGCGAAGTGGAGGCGTGGCGTGCGCACGATCCGATCCAGCTCCTGGAGCGGGAGCTGACCGGGCGGGGGCTGCTCGGCGACGACGGGATCGAGGAGGCGCGCGCGGCCGCGGAGCGGATGGCTGCCGCTCTGCGCGAGCGGATGAACGCCGATCCGGTGCTCGACCCGATGGATCTCTTCGCCCATGTCTATGCGGAACAGACCACACAACTGCGGGAGCAGGCCGCCCGATTGCGTGTCGAGCTGGAGGCCGAGCAGGGCCAGCACGGCCACAACGACCTGGAGGAAGGGCGATGACCACCGCAGCGGCACCGGCCGGAGAGCGGACGACGAAGGCCAAACCCGCCACCATGGCGCAGGCGCTCGGGCGGGCGCTGCGCGACTCGATGGCCGAGGACCCGACGGTGCATGTCCTCGGCGAGGACGTCGGCACGCTCGGTGGGGTCTTCCGGATCACCGACGGTCTGGCGAAGGAGTTCGGCGAGGACCGTTGCACGGACACCCCGCTGGCCGAGGCGGGCATCCTCGGCACGGCCGTCGGCATGGCGATGTACGGGCTGCGGCCCGTGGTGGAGATGCAGTTCGATGCCTTTGCCTATCCGGCCTTTGAGCAGCTCATCAGCCATGTCGCCAAGATGCGGAACCGCACGGCCGGTGCCATGCCGTTGCCGATCACGGTCCGGGTGCCGTACGGCGGCGGGATCGGCGGCGTCGAGCATCACAGCGACTCCTCGGAGGCGTACTACATGGCGACGCCCGGCCTCCATGTCGTCACGCCCGCCACGGTCGAGGACGCATACGGGCTGCTGAGGGCCTCGATCGCCTCCGACGATCCTGTGGTCTTCCTGGAGCCGAAGCGGCTCTACTGGTCGAAGGCTGACTGGTCGCCCGAGGAGCCGGTGGACGTGGAGCCGATCGGACGAGCTGTCGTCCGCAGGCCCGGGCGCAGCGCGACGCTGATCACGTACGGGCCGTCGCTGCCGGTCTGTATGGAGGCTGCGGAAGCGGCCGTCGAAGAGGGCTGGGATCTCGAAGTCGTCGACCTGCGCTCACTGGTGCCGTTCGACGACGAGACCGTCGCCGCTTCCGTGCGGCGTACGGGTCGCGCCGTCGTCGTCCACGAGTCCTCCGGTTTCGGCGGCCCGGGCGGCGAGATCGCGGCCCGGGTCACCGAGCGTTGCTTCCACCATCTGGAGGCGCCGGTGCTGCGGGTCACCGGGTTCGACATTCCGTATCCGCCGCCGATGCAGGAGCGGCACCATCTGCCAGGCGTGGACCGGGTGCTCGACGCGGTCGCCCGCTTGCAGTGGGAGGCGGAGAACTGATGCCCCAGGTATTCGAATTCAAGCTGCCGGACCTCGGCGAGGGGCTCACCGAGGCGGAGATCGTGCGCTGGCTGGTGGAGGTCGGCGATGTCGTCGCCATCGACCAGCCGGTCGTCGAGGTTGAGACGGCCAAGGCGATGGTGGAGGTGCCGTGCCCGTACGGGGGCGTGGTGACCGCGCGGTTCGGCGAGGAGGGCAAGGAACTTCCGGTCGGGGCGCCTCTGTTGACGGTGGCGGTGGGGTCCGAGGGAGCCTTGGGGGCCGGTTCCGATTCCGGTTCTGGGTCCGGTTCTGGATCTCGTGAGGCGGAGGCGTCTGGCAATGTGCTGGTCGGGTACGGGACGGGCGCACCGGTGGCGCGCCGTCGACGGGTCCGTCCCGAGGCGATGGCGGCGCCTGTTGCCGCACATGTGACGGCTGCGGCTGCGGTTTCTGCGGCTGTTCCGGATGTGGTGCCGGGGGGCGGTCCGGTGGCTGTCGTCTCCCCACTGGTACGGAAGCTGGCGCGGCAGCATGATCTTGATCTGCGGCAGCTGGCGGGTTCCGGCCCCGACGGGCTGATCCTGCGGGCCGATGTCGAATCCGCGATCAGGGAACTGGCAGAGGGGGCGGCGGCTCCCATGCCGGCCTCGGCCGCGGTGCCGGAGTCGGTATCGGAAGCGACGTCGCTGCCTCCGGTGCAGCCGTCGGTGGCGCGGAGGGCTGCGAGTCCGGCCGTGGAGCGGATTCCGTTGCGCGGCGTACGGGGCGCGGTCGCCGACAAGCTGGCGCGCAGCCGACGGGAGATCCCCGATGCCACGTGCTGGGTCGACGCCGACGCCACCGAGCTGATGGCGGCCAGATCCGCGATGAACAGCGCCGGTGGTCCGGCCGCCGGGCCCAAGGTGTCGGTGCTCGCCCTGCTGGCGCGTATCTGCACCGCTGCACTGGCCCGGTTCCCCGAGCTCAACTCCACGGTGGACCTGGAGGCGCGGGAGATCGTGCGGCTGCCGGAGGTCCACCTCGGGTTCGCGGCCCAGACCGAGAGGGGCCTGGTCGTCCCCGTCGTACGGGATGCGCAGTCCCGGAACGCGGAGTCGATCGGGGCCGAGATCGCCCGGCTGACCGAGGCGGCCCGGACCGGGAGGCTGACCCCGGCGGAGCTGACCGGCGGCACGTTCACGCTGAACAACTACGGGGTGTTCGGAGTCGACGGATCGACCCCGATCATCAACCACCCGGAGGCGGCAATGCTGGGTGTCGGCCGGATCGTGCCCAAGCCGTGGGTGCACCAGGGGGAACTGGCCGTACGCCAGGTCGTCCAGCTCTCGCTGACCTTCGACCACCGGGTCTGCGACGGCGGTACGGCGGGTGGCTTCCTGCGCTACGTGGCTGATTGCGTGGAACAGCCGACGGTACTGCTGCGCACGTTGTAGGCGGAATGGGGCGCGGGCTCCCGTTTCCTGCCCTCGTAGATCCACTGGATTGCGGGCGGGGAGGATCAACGGGAGGCTGCGGCCCGCATACTCGGATGCATGACCCCGTATGACGCCATCGTCCTTGCCGGAGGGGCCGCCAAGCGGCTCGGCGGCGCCGACAAGCCCGGGATCCGGGTCGGTGGCCGTGCGCTGCTCGACCGGGTGCTGGCGGCCTGCGCCGATGCCTCGACCACCGTGGTGGTGGGCGGGCGGCGGCCCACCGTGCGCGCAGTGACCTGGACGCGCGAAGAACCGCAGGGCGGCGGGCCGTTGGCCGCCCTCGACGCCGGGGTCCGGCGAACGGCCGCGGAATGGGTTCTCGTACTCTCCGCCGATCTGCCGTTCCTCGGGGAGAGCACCGTCGGAGCGCTGCTGGCCGCTGCCGGTGACGGGCAGTGGGACGGGGCCCTGTGTACCGATCAGGACGGTCGCGACCAGCCTCTCGTCGCCGTCTACCGTGCCGAACCGCTACGGCGCGAGCTTGCCCTGCTCGCCACCGAGCACGGCAGTCTGTCCGGACTCCCCCTGCGGTTGCTGACGAATGAACTCGACCTGGCCCGGGTGGAGGCCGCCCCCCTCGCCTCCTTCGACTGCGACACCTGGGAGGACATTGCGTCGGCCCGGGCCCGTATCAGAGAGCATGGGACCGTGCTGGACGAATGGATCACCGCAGTCAAGAACGAACTGGGCATCGAACTCGACGTCGACACCGACGTCCTGCTCGATCTCGCCCGTGACGCCGCCCACGGCGTCGCCCGGCCCGCCGCGCCCCTGACGACCTTCCTGGTCGGGTACGCGGCGGCGAAGGCGAGCAGCGGCGGCGACGGCTCGGCGGCGGTGGCCGAGGCCGCCCGCAAGGCTGCCGCGCTCGCCCTCCGGTGGGCGGACGAGAACGAGACGCAATGACGGCCCACAACGACAGGTCCGACCCACCTCCGGCGGCCGACGTTGCGTCGATGGGCGTGAGGCCCTCGGCGGGTGTCGGGCTTTCGGCGGATGTCGGGCCTTCGGCTCGTGACCGTCCGGGGGCGGCCGACCGTGGGTTGGTGGCGGGCGATCGGTTGTCGGCGGCCGACTCCTTCTCAGCGGTCAACTCGCCTTCGGCGGCGAACCCGTTGTCAGCGGTCGACTCGCCCTCGGCGAGCGATCGTCCTCCGACGGCCGATCGGGACCCGACTCCGGAGGAACTGCGGGCCGCCGAAGAGGACCGGGCTGTTGAACAGGCCCTCGCTCTGGTCGGGCGTCAGCCGTCAGGTGAGCACCACCCTGCACGCCGGCTTCAGTCCGCGGATCAGCCCCATTCTGCGGATCGGCCCCACTCCATGGACTCCTGTTCCTCGGGGCAGCCGAATTCCGCGGACCGGCCCCACCCCACGGAAAGGCTCGCGTCCGCATCCCAGTCCCCGCCCCCGACCTCGGACCAGAGCGCCGACCGGCCCCACGAGCGTGACCGGCACAGGCGGGCGACGCCCTGGCGGGAGGCGCGCGCCCTGGCCGCGCGGTCGGGCCGTGACGTTCCTGCCCGCGCCCGGCGACTCCCCCTCGACCAGGCGCTCGGACACGTACTCGCCGAGCCGCTCGTCGCGCTCACCGATCTGCCGTCCTTCGACACCTCCGCCATGGACGGCTGGGTCGTCACGGGACCGGGGCCGTGGACCATCCGCGAGGTCGAAGGAGCCGGCAACGAGAAGGGTCCCGGGGACACGGGGGCAGGTCCACGCCCACGCCAGGATCTGGGCATCCTCGCCGGGCACGGCACCCCCGCCACGCTCCCCGACGGCGATGCCGTACGGATCGCCACCGGCGCCCGCATCCCGGCGGATGCCAACGCCGTGATCCGCAGCGAACACGCTCACGTGGACGAGGCCAAGGGGCTGCTCCACGCGAAGCAGCAGGTGCACCCCGGACAGGACATCAGGCCCCGCGGTCAGGAATGCCGTTCCGGCGATCAACTCCTGCCCGCCGGAGCCCTGGTGACGCCTGCTGTCCTCGGTCTGGCCGCCGCTGCCGGGTACGACGAACTCGTCACTGTCCCCCGCCCTCGCGTCGATGTCCTCGTCCTCGGTGACGAACTGCTGACCAGCGGTCTGCCGCACGACGGGCTGATCCGTGACGCGCTCGGCCCGATGATCGGCCCCTGGCTGCGCGCGCTGGGCGCCGAGGTCTCCGCCCCGCAGCGCCTGGGCGACGACGCGGCGGCCCTCCGGAGCGCCCTCACCACCTCCGACGCCGATCTGGTCATCACCACCGGCGGTACCGCCTCGGGCCCTGTCGACCACGTCCACCCGGTCCTTGCCGAGATCGGGGCCCAGTTGCTGGTCGACGGCGTCGCGGTCCGCCCCGGTCACCCGATGCTGCTGGCCAGGCTCAAGACGGAGGGCTCAGACGTGGGCCCGTATCTCGTCGGACTGCCCGGCAATCCCCTGGCCGCTGTCTCCGGGCTCCTCACACTTGCCGAGCCCTTGCTCCGCGGGCTGGCCGGCCGGGCGCCGGAGGCGCCGTACCGGGTCGTCGTACGCGACGAGGTGCACGGACACCCGCACGACACCCGTCTGGTGCCTGTCGTCCACCGCGCAGGCGGCACAGGCAGCACAGGCAGCACAGGCGGCACAGGCGGCACAGGCGGCACCGGTAGCACCGGCAGCACCCGCGACAGCGCCGGCAACCTCGGCGGCGCGGGAACCGGCAGCGGTGCCGAGCACGTCGTACCGCTGCACTACAACGGTCCGGCGATGCTCCGAGGAATCGCCGCGGCGGACGGGCTGGCCGTCGTGCCACCGAGCGGGGTACGGTCCGGCACCGAGGTGGAGATCCTCGACCTACCGTGGGCCTCGGCGACGCCGTGGACGGAAGGGTGTTTCACGTGAAACTTCCCGGCCACGATGCGATGGCCAGGCGCGCCGACGAGCATGCCGTGCCCACGCGGGTGCAGCTCCCGCGCAGGGTCGTCCACGGACCGGCGCGGCAGGTCGCCAAGCGGCTGATGATGGCGTTGATGGTGCTTGCCGCCACCGTGCTGATCGTCTGGCTCGACCGCAGTGGATATCACGACGCCGCCGATGACAACGTCGACCTGCTGGACGCGGTGTACTACGCGACGGTCACCCTCTCCACCACCGGCTACGGCGACATCACTCCGTACGGGGACGGCGCCCGACTCACCAATGTGGTGCTCGTGACACCGCTGCGGGTGCTCTTCCTGATCATCCTGGTCGGCACCACTCTCGAGGTCCTTACGGAACGGACCCGGGAGGACTTTCGGCTGAAGCGTTGGAGAACCAACTTGCGTGACCACACCGTTGTCGTCGGCTTCGGGACGAAGGGCCGTTCGGCCATCCAGACCCTGCGGGCCACCGGCCTGAAGAAGGAACAGATCGTCATCGTCGACCCGGCGACCAAGGTGATAGAGATCGCCAACGCCGAAGGGTTCGTGGGCGTGGTCGGCGACGCGACGCGCAGTGAGGTGCTGTTGCGTGCCGAGGTCCAGAAGGCGCGTCAGATCATCATCGCCACCCAGCGCGACGACACGGCGGTGCTGGTGGCGTTGACGGCGCGGCAGCTCAACCGCGGCGCGAAGATCGTCGCCGCGGTGCGCGAGGAGGAGAACGCCCCGCTGCTCCGGCAGTCCGGCGCCGACGCCGTGATCACCAGTGCCAGCGCGGCGGGCCGGCTGCTCGGCCTCTCCGTCCTCAGCCCCAGCGCGGGCACGGTGATGGAGGACCTGATCCAACAGGGCAGCGGTCTCGATCTCGTCGAGCGGCCGGTGATAAAGGCCGAAGTGGGCAGGGGTGTCCGGGAGACCGACGATCTCGTGGTCAGCGTGTTGCGGGGGCATCGGCTGATCGGATACGACGATCCGGCGGCCAGTCCGCTGCAGTTGACGGACCGTTTGATCACCATCGTGCGTGCCTCGAACGAACCACCGCTGAGCAACCCGGCTACGGGTACGCCGCGCCCGTAGCGGTGCATCGCGCTGCGCCCGTAGCCGGGCATCGCTCCGGCACGGCTTGCTTCCGTCGGTGTGACCAGCTGCCCATGGTGTCGCCCGGCCTCGTCCACACGGTGTCGCCCGGCCCGGCCCACATGGTGTCGCCCGGCCTCCCGGTGCCATGGCGTCGCCCGGACCGCGCCACGGAGTAGCCTCGCCGCCATGTATGCGATCACGATCCCCGAACCCGGTGGCCCCGAGGCGCTCGTATGGGCCGAGGTGCCAGATCCGGTAGCCGGCGAGAGCGAGGTTCTCGTCGATGTCGTGTCCAGCGCGGTCAATCGCGCCGACGTGATGCAGCGGCAGGGCTTCTACAACCCGCCGCCCGGTGCGTCCCCGTACCCGGGCCTGGAGTGCTCGGGCCGCATCTCGGCGATCGGGCCCGGTGTCACCGGCTGGTCGGTCGGCGACGAGGTGTGTGCGCTGCTCGCAGGCGGCGGTTACGCGGAGAAGGTCGCCGTACCCGCCGGGCAGCTGCTGCCCGTACCGGACGGAGTCGACCTGACTCTGGCCGCTGCGTTGCCCGAGGTGACGGCCACGGTCTGGTCGAACGTGTTCATGGTGGCCCATCTGCGCCCCGGCGAGACACTGCTGGTGCACGGCGGGTCCAGCGGCATCGGAACGATGGCGATCCAGCTCGCCAAGGCCGTGGGCGCACGGGTCGCGGTGACCGCGGGCGGACCGGAGAAGCTGGCGCGCTGCGCGGAGCTCGGGGCCGACATCCTGATCGACTACCGGGAGCAGGACTTCGTCGAGGAGCTGCGCAAGGCGACGGACGGGGCCGGTGCGGATGTCATCCTCGACATCGTCGGCGCGAAGTACCTGGACCGTAACGTGGAGGCGCTCGCCGTCAACGGTCGGCTGGCCATCATCGGTCTCCAGGGCGGCGTCAAGGGCGAGCTGAATCTGAACGCCCTCCTGCACAAGCGGGCCGCCATCACCGCGACCTCGCTGCGTGGCCGTCCGCTCGCCGAGAAGGCCGCCATCGTCGCCGCCGTTCGCGAGCACGTCTGGCCGCTGATCGCCGACGGTGTCGTCCGGCCCATCGTGGACCGCACACTGCCGATGCCGGACGCCGCCGAGGCCCACCGGGTGCTGGAGTCCAGCGCACACATCGGAAAGGTGCTTCTGCAGGCACCCGCGGGCTGACGCGCGCCCCGTTCCCGTACCGCGCAGGAAAAGGCCCGGCACACAGGTCGTTGACCATGTGTGCCGGGCCTCGGTGTTGTTGCTACGTGATCGAGGTGTACCAACCAATTGCGGTGTACGGACTAGAGATACGGGCCCGACCGGATGGCCCCGTGCTGGTCCCCGCTGCCGTCCTCGTCCTCGTGTCCGCTCCCCGGCGGAAGGGCGCGCCGCATCTGCTCCAGCTGGGCCCGTGCCGCCATCTGCTGGGCGAACAGCGCCGTCTGGATGCCGTGGAAGAGGCCCTCCAGCCAGCCCACCAACTGTGCCTGTGCAATCCGGAGTTCCGCCTCGGAAGGCACCGACTCCTCGGTGAACGGCAGGGAGAGCCGCTCCAGCTCCTCCACCAGCTCCGGCGCGAGGCCGTCCTCCAGCTCCTTCACGGAGCTTGCGTGGATCTCTTTGAGCCTTACCCGGCTCGCCTCGTCGAGAGGAGCCGCCCTGACCTCCTCCAGGAGCTGCTTGATCATGCTGCCGATGCGCATGACCTTCGCGGGCTGTTCGACCATCTCCGTCACCGGGACCTCACGCGACTCGTCGTCAGTGCCACCGCCGCCGATCGCCATGCCGTCCTGCCCCACTACGAGGACTTGGGGGTGCTCCTGCGACCGTTCATTCCTCGGCATCTCCATGGCGCCATTGTCTCGCACACCTGCCGTACAACACGGTGGTGCCCCCGCAAACGGTTGATCCACCGTTTTCGAGGGCACCGAATCAGCCGGTCAGGCCACTGCCCGCACCGCCCGTGTCATCATCCGGCCCGCCGTGCCAGCGCCAGGCGCGACCGCGTGAGCGCCGCCGCGAGCACCCCGGCCAGCAGCGGAATGCACACGACGAGCAGACCGATGGTCGCCCAGGGCAGCACGATCGGCGTGTACGCCGACTGCGTGGGATCAAGCCGCATCGACTTGAGCGCTTCCCGCAGGTCGATGAGGCGCAGCGCCACCGCGGGCACCAGGCCTGCCAGCGTGCCGAGCACCACACCCGTGAGCGCCACCACCACACACTGGAAGCCGGACAGCCTCCGTCGCACGCTCGGAGGCGCGCCCACCGCGCTGAGGGTGTTGAGATCGGCTTCCGCGTCCGCCTTGGCGAGGCCCGTGGTGATCGCGGCGGCGCCCAGGGTCACCATGCCGGCGAACAGGGTCAGGATCAGCAGGATGGTGTCCTGCTGATCCTGGCTGGTGCCGTAGTCGGACTGAACCCAGATGCCGCCGCCGGCCTGCTCGATGGCACCGGAAACGCGCTGGTCCTCGGCGTCCGTCGGCGCATGGGCGACGGCATACACGCTCCCGGACGCCCTGGTGTGCAGGCCGAGCCGTTCCGCGGCCCTCTCCGGAAGGATCATGCGGATCCCAGGGGTGGTGGCGTACTTCGCGGGAGCCACGTACACCTTCAGCTTGTCCACGGTGGTCCGCGCCTTGCCCGGGTGCAGCTTCCAGTTCTTCTTGTCCTTCTCGCTGTACTGGTGGACCGCCTTGACGGTGACCTCGCCGTTCTCCGCGTACACCGGGTTGAGCAGCACCGGTGTGCCCGCGGCCAGTGCCTTGGCGGCTGCGGGGTCGTCGAGCTTCACATACGTGTCGAGCAGGGCCGCGTCCGCGACGACGATGTTGCTCCCATCCGTGGTGAAGAGACCCGATGACATCAGGTCGGTGAGGCAGGCGGGGGAACGCATCAGCTTCTTGTGCTCGTCGGCGGAGAGCCGCGCGGCGAGTTCCTTGGCTCCCTTGCGGGTGAGCGGGCAGCTGTGGGCCTTGCCGGTGGGTTTGACCAGTTCCAGCGAGCCGCAGTGGTTCTCCTCGTAGGAGTTGCAGTCGCTGCCTGCCCAGACCCGTCGGAAGTCCGCGTGTCCGCTGGTGACGGCCATGTTCCGCTCCACGGCCGTCCGCGCCAGCGGGAGCCGCTCGGCCGTCTCCTCGTCGGAGGACGAGACGACGATGGTCCCCTTGGCGATCGAGGGAATGTAGTTGTACTCGGCCTCGGCCGAATGGCTGGACATGTACGTGGCGATGGCCACCGAACCCGCGACGGCCGCCATCACCGCGGCGACGGCAGGAGCGGTACGACCGCGGTTGCGGGCCGCGTCGCGCAGCGCCATCCGGGGCGAGAGAGGCAGCCTCTTGCCGAGCCGCCCGAGGAAGCCGACGATCACCGGGATGCAGGCGAGCAGCCCGAGTTCGGCGACCATCGAGCCGCCGGCTACCAGTGTCGAGTTCCCGCTGGTGCCGCCGTAGAGGGCGATCGCGGCACCGAACGCCAGCACGCAGGCGCCGAGGACGGGCAGCACCCGTGAGGAGCGGCGGACGCCGCGGCGGCCGGTGAGCGACTCCAGTACGGACTGCCGGCTCGCCACGATCGCCGGGGCGAACGCCGCCAGCAGGCCGGTGACCAGGCCGATCGCGGCGATGAGCAGCAACTCCAGCGGCGGCATCGAGAGGGAGCCGAACCGCTGTCCGGCCCAGTTCTCGATCATGGACTGGAGAGCCGCGGTGAGCCCGAGGCCGACCACGACACCCGTCACCGCTCCGATGCCACCGAGCACCAGACCACCGCCGAGCACCACGGCCCTGACGTGGCGCCTGTCTCCGCCGCAGGTACCGAGGAGGCCGAGCTGGCGGCGGGAGCGGCGCGCACCGACCGCGAAGGCCGGTCCGGCGAGCAGCACGATCTCCAGGACCGCCATGGCGATCACAGTGACGAGTGCCGTGCTGAGCTTCTCGGACCCGCTGTCGAAGCGGCCGGGGTTCCTGGCCGCCAGCGGGACCTCGGAGTCCGGCGGCGGGTCGAGGACAACCTGCCGGGACGTGACGAGCACGCCCGACTTATTGGCCTCCATGACGGCCGGCCAGGTCACGCCGACCCCTGCGGGGCCTTTGACCAGCCAGTCCGTGGACCCGGTGTTCGGCTGAAGCACCTTCTTGTCGTGGTCGGCCTCGGCCTTCCACGGCGCGATGACCGCACCGGGGTCGGCGTAGAGCGCCTTGGCCTTCAGCTCGCTGGGCAGCTCGACCACACCGGTGATGGTGTACGGCTTGCCGAAGTTGCGCACGGTGGTGGTCGAGCCGACGTGCAGTCCGGTCGCCTTCAGGAACGGCTCGGTGGCGGCCATCTCGCTCTTGCCGTGCGGGTGGGCGCCGCGCACGAGGTCGATCTTGCCGCGGACCATCGTGTCCGACGTCCGGACCTCGAAGATGTCGGTGTTCGTGACGCCGTACCGGGTGGTGACACTCGCCGGGACGGACTGGATGCTGATCGCCCGCGAACCCTTGGGGAACGTCGTCCTGACGTCGACCGGGTCAGCGTTCTCCACGGGCGGTGCGTCGTCGGCGCCCATGTAAATGTTGCTCATCCCCCCATCGGGGAGCTGCTCGATGGGCCCCATCATCTGGTCGCTGAACAGCGCGTCTGCGGAACCCATTTCGCTGGTCAGCTTCTCGGCGAGGGTCGGCGTCACGCTGCGGTACGTCACATCGACGGCCGTGACACCGAGTACCGGCACGGCGATCATCGCGACCACCAGTGCGCTGCGGCCCTTGGCGCGCATCGCGTCGCGCCTGGCTATGCGGAGGGAGGCGCGCCAGCCCGTGAAGAGGCTCACTTGGCGGCCTCGGCGGCCAGCAGCGAGTCGGCGTCGGCGGTGAGCGTCTGGTCGACGATCGAACCGTCCCGGAGGAACACGACCCGGTCCGCCCAGGCGGCGTACCGCGGCTCGTGCGTCACCATGACACCGGCCGCACCCTGGTCACAGCGGTTGCGCAGCAGCGCGAGCACGGCCTCGCCGGTCTCGGAGTCGAGTGCCCCGGTCGGTTCGTCGGCGAGCACGAGGCGCCGGTCCCCCACCAGCGCGCGGGCGATCGCGACGCGCTGCTGCTGGCCGCCGGACATCTCGTCCGGGAACCTGTCGGCTATCTCCAGGAGCTTCAACTCCTCCAGCGCCGCTCGCGCCTCCTTGCGGGCCTTGCGCACGGAGACCCCGTCGAGCTCGCGCGGCAGGGCGATGTTCTCGGCGGCGGTGAGCGCCGGGATCAGGTTGTAGTCCTGGAAGACATAGCCGACGCTGCGGCGGCGCAGGGCGGCGACGCCCTTGCGGCCGAGGCCGGCGATGTCCTGGCCCTCGATGATGACCTGGCCGCTGGTCGCGGTGTCGAGACCGCCCGCGATGGTCAGCAGGGTGGACTTGCCGGAGCCGGAGGGGCCCATCACGGCGACGAGTTCACCGGTGCGCACGGAGAGGTCGATGCCGCGCAGGGCGTGCACCTCGGCGATGCCGGTGCCGTGGGTGCGGGTGAGCGCTCGGAGTTCGAGCACCGGTGCGTCGGCCGACAGCGGCGAGCCGGACGAGGACGCGGATCGGGACGGGGCGCGCGAGGACATGTGGGTGGTTCCCCCTTGGAACGGGTCTTGTGGGGCCGGCGCCGGACACCGAAGCGGTCCGTGGCCGGCGCCGGGTGCGTACGTGGCGATCCGTGGTGGGTGCCGGGTGCCGGCGCCGGGCGCGTACGTGGGCGGTCAGCGTCGGGTGCGTGGGCGGGCGGTGCGGGCCGGGGCGCGGCCGGGCGTACGTACTTCGGGCTCCGGCTCCGTGGCTGCGGCCTCGGCGAGGCGGACCAGCCGGGACTCGCAGTGGTCCAGCCAGCGGGCCTCGGCCTCCGCCTGGAAGATCAGCTGTTCGAGTACGAGCAGCCAGGCGACCTCGTCGCGGTTGGCCGGGACATCGGCGAGGGCCTGTGCCTTGAGGCGGGTGTAGTCCTGCATCGCCTTCACGGTGTGGTGGCGCTGGGACTGGATGACGGCCCGGATGTCGACACCGGGCGCGCCGACCGCCATGGCGAGCTTGATGGCCAGTTCGTCGCGGGGCGGGTTGCTGCGGTCGACGGGCGTCTCGAACCAGCTCCGCAGCTCCGTGCGGCCGTCGTCGGTGATCGCGTAGAGGGCGTGTCCCTGGTCGTCCTCGTCGTCCTGGGCGACCAGGCCGTCACGCTCCAGTCGGCTCAGCGTCGTGTACACCTGGCCGACGTTGAGCGGCCAGGTGGAGCCCGTGCGTGACTCGAATTCGGTACGGAGCTGGGAGCCGTATCGGGGCCCCCGCTCCAGCAGGGCCAGCAGCCCGTGACGGATCGACATACTGAGTATGTATACCGAGTATGCTGCTCGACGCAAGCCCCGGCCGGAGCGTGTGGGAGCTTTTGGGAGGCCTGTGGGTCGTCTCAGTTCGGGCGGCGCAAGCGGAATGCCAGGAAGCCCAGCCCCAGTCCTATCAGTGCGATTCCCGCGCCCAGCGACACCCGCTGCACCCGCTCCACGGACGGCCCGTCGAGGGCCTGTGGAGCGAGCCGGCCGGCCTCGGGGGACGTGCTCGCCGCCGGAGTCACGGCGGTCGCCGGCCCCGGGTCGGTCGCTGCGGGCCGCGCGTCGGGCTCGTCGAGCGAGTTGTCCGCAGGCGCGAGCTCCCACGGCAGGGGCTGCCGCCCGGGCCGCAGCCGCCCCTCCCCTGCTTCGCGCCCGGCAAGCGGGGGCTGCGCTTCGGGAGGCGGTGACCCTGCGTCCACGGCGGCGGAGGAGGGCGAGGGGGAGGGGGAGCCCGAGGCCGGGGAGGCGGGCGCAGGGGGTGCGGGGGCGGCCGAGGCGCCACCCGAGGGGGTGGTCGTCGGTACGGCCGGAGGTTCGGCCGAAGGAGTGGCCGAACCCTTGCCTGACGGTTCGGCACCGGAGGCGGTGGAAGGCGGGGCGGAAAGTCCGGCCGACGTGGTCGTGGGCGGCGCAGCCGGGGCGCTGGCCGTCTCCGGTGTCCCGCCGGGGGTGCGTCGGTCCGCGTGCGCCACGCCGGTTGCGCCCCCCAGCGCCGCGCCCGCCGTCAATATGAGGCAGGCCACGCACCTTGTGGACCGTGAGGGGAGAAGTCCTGGAGCCATGAGGTCAGCGTCACATGTGACGATATGTCCGGCATCTCGGATATATGACTGATCCAGGAGGCGCTGTCACGTGTATGCGGCTGGGGAAACGGCCCTCACATCTACCGGTCCGTCACTCCCGCGCACGGGCGTACCCGCGCGTCCGCTTTTGCGTCCGCTCAGGCCGGGTCGCCCGTAGCGATGCGCAGTTCGAAGTGCGCGCCCGTCTTGGGCACGGCCGTTCCGGAGGTGGGGAACTGGTCGATGACCTGGTCCTCGGCGTAGGCGTTCCCCGGCACCTTGATCTGCTTGATGGTCCAGCCCGCCGCGTCCGCGCACGCCTTCGCGGAGAGGATGTCCTTGTACATGAAGCTCGGTGCGTCGACCTTGTTCGGGTCGTCGCTGTCCTCCATGGCGTCCGTGCAGTCGTCGGTCTTCATCGTCCGGTTCCGCTCCGGATCCTTGTGCTCGCTCGCGGCCGACGACTCACTTGCGGAGTTGTCGCCGCCCGAACCCGAGTCGTCCTTCAGCGAGAGCACCGTGATCAGCCCGCCGATCGCGATCAGCGCGACCACGATCGAGCCCACGATCACCGGCATGTTCCGCTTCGAGCCGCCCCCGCCGGAGCCGGACTGCGTCTGCGGCGCGATCGTGTACGGCGGCGGGGTCTGCTGCTGCATCGGGGACATCGGGGACATCGGCGCCTGGCTCTGGTACGCCGGAGCCGACTGCGGATAGCCGTACGACGGTGCCGGCGTGGGCGCCGAGGTCTGCGGACCGTAAGGCCCCGACTGGTACGGGCCCGGCTGGTACGGCGTCTGGACGTTCTGCGGCGCCGGGGTGGACTGGTCGACCGGCGGGAAGACCGCCGAGCCGACGCCCGAGCCACTGTTCGACGGCGCGCCGCCGCCCGCGACGATCACCGGGGCGCCCGTCTGCCCGCTCGCGTTCAGCACGCGCGCGATCTCGTCCTGCATCGCCGCGGCGCTCGGGAAGCGCTCGTTCGGGTTCTTCTTCAGCGCGCGGGCGACGAGCGCGTCCATCGCCGGGGTGATCGACCGGTTGATGGTGGAGGGCGCGACCGGCTCCTCCTGGACATGCGCGTACGCGATGGCGAGCGGCGAGTCCGCGTCGAACGGGATGCGCCCGGTCAGCAGCTGGAACAGCATGATGCCGACCGAGTACAGGTCGGAGCGCGCGTCCACCCCGCGGCCCAGGGCCTGCTCGGGGGAGAGGTACTGCGGGGTGCCGACGACCATGCCGGTCTGCGTCATCGACGTGACACCCGACTGCATGGCGCGGGCGATGCCGAAGTCCATGACCTTCACGACACCGCGCTTGGTCACCATCACGTTGCCGGGCTTGATGTCGCGGTGGACCAGGCCCATCTCGTGGCTGGTGTCCAGCGCGGCCAGTACGTCGGCCGTCACCTTGAGCGCCCTGTCGGCCGGCATCGCACCGTAACTCCGGATGTCCGCCTGGAGCACGGAGCCGAGGGGCTGCCCCTCCACGTACTCCATGACGATGTACGGCATCAGCGCGCCGCCGAGCTCGTCCTCGCCGGTGTCGAAGACCGAGACGATGTTGGTGTGCTGCAGTTTGGCAACGGCCTGGGCCTCGCGCCGGAACCGCTCACGGAAGGACTGCTCGCGGCCCAGCTCCGTGTGCAGCGTCTTGATCGCGACCTGGCGGTCCAGTGCGGAGTCGTACGCCAGATATACGGACGCCATCCCGCCCTCGCCGAGCAGGTCGCGAAGCTGGTACCGGCCGCCGGCGACCGAACCGCCTGCATAGCGCCCCTGAGCGCCGTGTGCGCCGTCCTGGCTCATGACTTGCTTCCCCCTCGGCGCGCGACTGACGCGATGATCCCTATTTACGCGCCAAGTCTGCCCGAGGGGTACGACACGTCAAGCCAGGTGCCCGTTCCGTGACCCTACGCACAAGAAGCGTCTCGGAAGCGTTACAGGAACCACATGGAATTTGCGCGCGCGGCACGTCGGCCGGTTGGATGACCCGTCCCTCTCGGAAACGGTGTGTCCGGCGAAGGCTGTAGCGTGGCGTGGCAATGCAGCTAGACACCGTGAGAACCCGCGGACGCGCGGACAGATACGACGGCGAGGACTGATGGCACCCGATTCCGAAGCAAACGGCGGCGGAGTTTCGGATGGCACCGACTCCTGGGGCATCGGCGGCGTCGTCGGTGACGGACGTTACCGGATGACCCACCGGCTCGGCCGGGGCGGCATGGCGGAGGTCTTCGCGGCCGAGGATGTCAGGCTGGGACGTACGGTCGCGGTGAAGCTCCTGCGTTCCGATCTTGCCGAGGACCCGGTCTCCAAGGCCCGGTTCACGCGCGAGGCACAGTCGGTCGCGGGCCTCAACCACCATGCGATCGTCGCCGTGTACGACTCCGGCGAGGACGTCGTGGGCGGCCAGACCGTCCCCTACATCGTGATGGAGCTCGTCGAGGGCCGCACCATCCGCGATCTGCTGCTCAATGCCGAGGCCCCGCCGCCCGAGCAGGCGCTGATCATCGTCTCGGGTGTGCTGGAAGCCCTCGCGTACTCGCACCAGCACGGCATCGTGCACCGTGACATCAAGCCCGCCAACGTGATCATCACGAACTCGGGTGCGGTCAAGGTGATGGACTTCGGCATCGCCCGTGCGCTGCACGGCGCGCAGTCGACGATGACGCAGACCGGCATGGTCATGGGCACGCCGCAGTACCTCTCCCCCGAGCAGGCGCTGGGCAAGGCCGTCGACCACCGCTCCGATCTCTACGCCACCGGCTGCCTGCTGTACGAACTCCTGTCGCTGCGGCCCCCATTCACGGGTGAGACGCCGCTCTCCGTGGTGTATCAGCATGTGCAGGACATTCCGGTCCCGCCGTCCGAGGTGCTGGAAGCGGTGCCGCCGGAGCTGGACGGGCTGGTCATGCGCTCGCTCGCGAAGGACCCGGACGACCGGTTCCAGAGCGCCGAGGAGATGCGTGGCCTCGTCCAGTACAGCCTGCAGATGCTTCAGGTGCAGGGCGGCCACACGGGTACGTGGAACACCGGCCCGGTCGCGATGCACGAAGGCGGACACACCCCGGCCATGGGCATCGCCGGGGGCACGATGGCGATGGGCCACCCGCAGCACGGGGATACCTCGCAGGGCCCGATCCTGCCGCCGATGAACCCCGACGACGGTGGCTACGAAGGCCGACACCAGGGCGGTGGCGGCCGCGGCAAGCTGTGGCTGTTCGTCGTGCTCGCGCTGATCGCGATCGGGGCCGGTGTCGCCATCGCCGTCAACGCGGCCAGCAGCAGCGGCAACCAGCACAAGAAGCCGCCCGCGACGACCTCCAGCTCGTCGTCCGAGTCGGAGACTTCGCCCTCGCCGAGCGACGAGCAGAGCCAGGAGAGCCAGCTGCCGGAGAATTCCACCGGCAACCAGCAGGACTCGCCGCCGCCGAACTCCTACTCCCCGCCGGTCACCCCGAGCGAGTCGTCCGAGCCGCCGTCGACCGAACCGTCCGCACCGGCCACGGGCGGCAGCACCGACGCCGGTACGGGCACCGACGCCGGCACGGGGACGGACGAAGGCACCGACGCCGGCACGGGCACCGATGCCGGCACCGGTCCGGGCGGCAACACCGACACCGGCACGACTGCGGGTACGGGAACGAGCGAAGGCGGTTCCGCCGGCGACGCCGCCGGGACCAGCACCGGCACGTCCGCGGCGGCCGGCACCACGGCGGGCACCACCCCGTAACCCCC
Organism: Streptomyces sp. NPDC048473; assembly: GCF_043200155.1. Taxonomy (NCBI): domain Bacteria; kingdom Bacillati; phylum Actinomycetota; class Actinomycetes; order Kitasatosporales; family Streptomycetaceae; genus Streptomyces; species Streptomyces sp. NPDC048473. The sequence continues at coordinate 160,021 of NZ_JBICXE010000004.1, read as the reverse complement.
CCGAGGCCTCACCCCGTGAACGCCTCGCACACCGCCTCGTACTCGCGCGTCCACCAGACCGCCAGGGCCGACACCGCAGGGAACTGCGGGTCGGCCCTTCGGTCGTGCAGGCAGTACCGCCAGCGCAGTATCCAGAAGTCGTTGAGCCGCTCCCACCACACCCGATGCACCGCCGCGGCCAGTTCCGACGCCCCCGCCCCGGCCGCCCGCCGGTAGGCCCGCGCGTACGCCCGTACCTTCTCCAGCTCCAGCTTCCCGGCCGGCTGTACGAAGAAGATCGCCGCGGCCCGTACCGCCTCCTCCGCGCGCGGCTGGACCCCCAGCCGGTCCCAGTCGAGGATCGCGACCGGGTCCGTGCCCCGGTAGAGGACGTTCAGCGGGTGGAAGTCGCCGTGCACCCAGCCGGTGGCCGGGATGTCGGGGGTGGGCGGCCTGCGGTCGGCGTGCTGTTCGAGCAGGGTGCGCCGCTCCAGGAGGCGGTGTTCGGCCAGCTCGTCGAACGAGTCCCGGGGGCGGCGCCCGCGCGCGGCCGCCAGCAGGTCGTCGATCAGCACGAAGGTGTCGGCGGGGTCGGGGCTCCGGTGGCCGCCGGACCGTTGCGCGAGCCCCGTGCCCGCCTCCATGACCTGTTCGAGCCCGGTGTGCACGGCCCCGAGCAGCGCTCCGAGCCGCTGCGACTGGGCGGCGGTGAGCTGGGCGCCGGCCCGGTGCAGTCCGTCGACCCAGGGGTGCAGGGCGTAGCACCGGCCGCCGATCTCCGTGACCGTGTCGCCCTCGGTGTCCACCACGGGCGGGGCGACGGGCACGCCGAGTGACTGCAGCCGCTGGGTGGCGCGGTGCTGGCGGACGATCGTGGCGCGGTCGCCGGTGGAGTCGTCGAGGTGATGCTTGAGGAAGTAGGAGCCGCGGGTGGTGGAGACGCGGTAGCCGTGGTTGAGCAGGCCCTGGGTGACGGGCTTGCAGGTGAGGGGCTCACCGGCATCCGGGTAGCGGCGCAGCACCTCGTCCACCGGAGGAACGGGCGGACGGGGCACGGCCGAACGGGGCGCGGATGAGCACAGCGCCTCGCCGGCCGGTTGAGCAGACGGAAGGGTTACAAATGAGCGCGGCACTCGCCAGATGTTAGATCACGCTGCGTTGCGGATCAGTTGACTTGCGTCAAAGCCCAGAGTGTGCACGGAGACGAAGTGCGGGTCGACCCCGAGGTAGGCCGGGGTGAACGGCTCCCCGTTCACGTGGACGGGGGAGGCCCCGAAGCGCTCCTGCTGTTCGGCGGTCGGGAAGACGATCTCCGCGGGGCCGGTGAACTGTACGGACCACAGCTCGCCGTCGCCCCCCGAGGGCGTGGCGTTGAAGTTGTCCGCCCCGTACGCCACGACCGTGCCGTCGCAGGCCTCGTGGTAGCCGAGGCCGCCGTGCATCCGCAGGACGACGCGGCCGTCGACCACGATATGGCGGGCCACCGCCAGTATCGGGAGGGCCCGCATGCTCGTCGCCAGCCGGCCGTACGGGACGCGGCCGAGCAGTTCGATCGCGTGGAGTTCCTCAGAGGGCATGTTCTCCACTCTCCGCCACCGGGGAGGCCGTAAAAAGAGGCTGCGGCCCCAGGTGGTCCGGGACCAAAGTCCCGAAGACCACCGAGGACCGCGGCCGCATCGCCCACGCCCCGGCCTTCTCGCCACGCGAGGTCGCGGCCCTTGCGCTACGCGGCCCTTGCGCTACGCGGCCCTTGCGCTACGCGGCCCTCGCGCCACGCGGCGCTCAGCCCTTCTCCGCCTGCAGCCTGGCCACGTACGCGGCGGCCTGCGAGCGCCGTTCCATGCCCAGCTTGGAGAGCAGACTGGAGACATAATTCTTGATCGTCTTCTCGGCGAGGTGCAGCCGCTCGCCGATCACCCGGTTCGTCAGCCCCTCGCCGATCAGATCGAGGATCTTGCGCTCCTGATCGGTGAGACCGGCGAGCTTGTCGTCGCCCCGGCCCTTCTTGCCGTCGCGCAGCCGCTCCAGCACCCGGGCTGTCGCCACCGGGTCCAGCAGCGACTTCCCGGCCGCCACGTCCCGTACCGCGCTCAGCAGTTCGTTGCCGCGGATCGCTTTCAGTACGTATCCCGACGCGCCTGCCATGATCGCGTCGAAAAGCGCCTCGTCATCGGCGTACGAGGTCAGCATCAGGCATTTGATGTTCTCGTCCTGGGAACGGATCTCCCGGCAGACCTCCACCCCGCTCCCGTCCGGCAGCCGCACATCGAGCACCGCCACATCGGGCCGGGTCGCGGGGATGCGGACCAGTGCGTCCGCCGCCGTGCCGGCCTCGCCGACGACCTCGATGTCGTCCTCGACCGAGAGCAATTCATGGACTCCGCGCCGGACGACTTCGTGGTCGTCCAGCAGAAAAACGGTGATTTTTCCTTGTTCGCGCACAAAACGCAGTCTCACACACTCGCCTCTTCCCTGCCGCCGAACGGCGGGATAACGTGCCGTTGTTCCGGCGGCCTGCAAGGCTGTTCCCAGTGCTGTGACCAGCGAGAGTTCCCGACTTTTTCGATTTACTTGGAAATCCAAGCAAAATCGCAGGTCAGATAGGGTTTCGCAGTTATGCGGCGTACTGGGTAACGTGCTTTTCGCAGGGCGCTCGCCGGGGCACCTGTCACGCCTGTTCCCGGACCGAGCGGCACCCACCCCGTGCACGGGTACGGACACAGGCGAGCCGCACTGGCTTCCCGGCAGACCCCGGGGGCCGGACCGACGGAGGAGCACGCACGTGACCGTGGAGAGCACTGCCGCGAGCAAACCGCGACGCAGCAGTAAGCGGACCAGCGCCGTGAAAACGCCCGCTAAGACGTCCGCCAGGACGCCCGCCAAGACGCCGCAGAGTTCCGAGCCCGAGCTCGTACAGCTGCTGACGCCCGAGGGCGAGCGGGTGGAGCATCCGGACTACCGGATCGACCTGACCGTCGAAGAGCTGCGCGGTCTGTACCGGGACATGGTCCTGACCCGCCGCTTCGACGCCGAGGCCACCGCCCTGCAGCGCCAGGGCGAGCTGGGTCTGTGGGCCTCGCTGCTCGGCCAGGAGGCCGCCCAGATCGGCTCCGGCCGGGCCCTGCGCGACGACGACTACGTCTTCCCGACGTACCGCGAGCACGGCGTCGCCTGGTGCCGGGGGGTCGACCCGACCAATCTGCTCGGGATGTTCCGCGGTGTGAACCACGGCGGCTGGGACCCGAACACCAACAACTTCCACCTGTACACGATCGTCATCGGCTCGCAGACCCTGCACGCCACCGGCTACGCCATGGGCGTCGCCAAGGACGGCGCGGACTCGGCCGTGATCGCGTACTTCGGCGACGGTGCCTCCAGCCAGGGAGACGTCGCCGAGGCCTTCACCTTCTCCGCGGTCTACAACGCCCCGGTCGTCTTCTTCTGCCAGAACAACCAGTGGGCGATCTCCGAGCCGACCGAGAAGCAGACCCGCGTCCCGCTCTACCAGCGCGCGCAGGGCTTCGGCTTCCCCGGCGTCCGGGTCGACGGCAATGACGTACTCGCCTGTCTGGCCGTCACCAGGTCGGCGCTGGAGCGGGCCCGCCGGGGTGAAGGGCCCACGCTCGTCGAGGCGTTCACCTACCGCATGGGCGCGCACACCACCTCCGACGACCCGACGAAGTACCGGGCGGACGAGGAGCGGGCCTCCTGGGAGGCCAAGGACCCGATCCTGCGGCTGCGTACGTACCTGGAGAAGCAGGGCGCCGCCGACGAGGCGTTCTTCACCGCGCTGGAGGAGGAGAGCGAAGCCCTCGGCAAGCGGGTGCGTGAAGCGGTACGGGCGATGCCCGATCCGGACCGGATGGCGATCTTCGACCACGCCTACGCCGACGGGAGCCCGCTCGTCGACGAGGAGCGCGCCCAGTTCGCCGCCTACCAGGCATCGTTCGCAGACTCTGCCGAGGAGGGCAAGTAGCCATGGCCATGGAAAAGATGTCCATTGCGAAGGCTCTCAACGAGTCGCTGCGCAAGGCTCTCGACACCGACCCCAAGGTCCTCATCATGGGTGAGGACGTCGGCAAGCTGGGCGGGGTCTTCCGGATCACCGACGGGCTCCAGAAGGACTTCGGCGAGGACCGGGTGATCGACACCCCGCTCGCCGAGTCCGGAATCGTCGGTACGGCGATCGGCCTGGCCCTGCGCGGCTACCGGCCCATCGTGGAGATCCAGTTCGACGGCTTCGTCTTCCCCGCGTACGACCAGATCGTCACGCAGCTCGCGAAGATGCACGCCCGGGCGCTCGGCAAGATCAAGCTGCCGGTCGTCGTGCGGATTCCGTACGGCGGCGGCATCGGCGCCGTCGAGCACCACAGCGAGTCCCCCGAGGCCCTGTTCGCGCACGTCGCGGGCCTGAAGGTGGTCTCGCCCTCGAACGCGAGCGACGCCTACTGGATGATGCAGCAGGCCGTCCAGAGCGACGACCCGATCATCTTCTTCGAGCCGAAGCGCCGCTACTGGGACAAGGGCGAGGTCGAGACCGACTCCATCCCCGGCCCGCTGCACCGGGCCTCGGTGGCGCGTACGGGCTCCGACCTCACGCTCGTCGCGTACGGCCCGATGGTGAAGGTCTGCCTGGAAGCGGCCGCGGCCGCCCAGGAGGAGGGCAAGTCGATCGAGGTCCTGGACCTGCGCTCGATGTCCCCGATCGACTTCGACACCGTCCAGACCTCGGTCGAGAAGACCGGCCGGCTCGTCGTCGTCCACGAGGCGCCGGTGTTCTACGGCTCCGGGGCCGAGATCGCCGCCCGGATCACCGAGCGCTGCTTCTACCATCTGGAAGCACCGGTGCTGAGGGTCGGCGGCTATCACGTCCCGTACCCGCCGGCGCGGCTGGAGGACGAGTACCTGCCGGGTCTCGACCGTGTGCTCGACGCCGTCGACCGCTCGCTGGCGTACTGAGGACTGGGGCGTGACAACGATGACCGACATTTCCAACGCTGCTCGCTTCCGTGAGTTCAAGATGCCCGACGTGGGCGAGGGACTGACCGAGGCCGAGATCCTCAAGTGGTACGTCCAGCCCGGCGACACCGTCACCGACGGCCAGGTCGTGTGCGAGGTCGAGACGGCCAAAGCGGCCGTGGAGCTGCCGATTCCGTTCGACGGGGTGGTGCATGAGCTGCGCTTCCCCGAGGGCACGACCGTCGACGTCGGCCAGGTGATCATCGCGGTGGACGTGGCGCCGGGCAGCGGTGACGCGGCCCCGGCGCCGGTCGCCGCTCCCGCGCCGGTCGTGGAACCGGAGCCGGAGGCCCCCAAGGGCCGTCAGCCGGTCCTGGTCGGGTACGGCGTCGCCGAGAGCTCGACCAAGCGACGGGCCCGCAAGGGTACGACCGCGGCCGTACCGGCCGCCGCGGCCGCGATCCAGGGCGAGATGAACGGCCACGGCGCCGTGATCCCGGAGAGCCGGCCGCTCGCCAAGCCGCCGGTGCGCAAGCTGGCCAAGGACCTGGGTATCGACCTGGCGACGGTCGTCCCGACCGGCGAGGGCGGGATCATCACCCGCGAGGACGTGCACGCGGCGGCCACGCCCGTACCGGCACAGGCGCAGGCCCCCGTCGCGGTGGGGGTCGCGCAGGCCCCCGCCCCTGAGGCGCCGGCCGCCGTCGCGGGCGCGCGGGAGACCCGTATCCCGGTCAAGGGCGTACGGAAGGCCATCGCCCAGGCGATGGTCGGCAGCGCCTTCACGGCTCCGCATGTCACCGAGTTCGTGACCGTCGACGTGACGCGCACGATGAAGCTGGTGGCGGAGCTCAAGGAGGACAAGGAGATGGCGGGGGTGCGGGTCAACCCGCTCCTGATCATCGCCAAGGCCCTCCTCGTCGCGATCAAGCGGAACCCGGGCGTCAACGCCGCCTGGGACGAGGCGAACCAGGAGATCGTCCAGAAGCACTATGTGAACCTGGGCATCGCCGCCGCCACCCCGCGCGGTCTGATCGTGCCGAATATCAAGGACGCGCACGAGCAGACGCTCCCGCAGCTGGCCGCGTCCCTGGGCGAACTGGTCTCCACGGCCCGCGAGGGCCGGACCTCCCCCGCCGCGATGGCGGGCGGCACGGTGACCATCACCAACGTCGGTGTCTTCGGCGTCGACACGGGTACGCCGATCCTGAACCCGGGCGAGTCCGCGATCCTCGCGGTCGGAGCGATCAAGCTCCAGCCGTGGGTCCACAAGGGCAAGGTGAAGCCCCGCCAGGTCACTACGCTGGCCCTGTCGTTCGACCACCGCCTGGTCGACGGCGAGCTCGGCTCCAAGGTCCTGGCGGATGTCGCCGCGATCCTGGAGCAGCCGAAGCGCCTGATCACCTGGGCGTAGCAGTCACTTCGGTACCTGTACGAGATGGGCCCGCGCGAACGGCTTCGCGCGGGCCCATCGGCATCTCCGGCCCTTGCCGCAGGGCGAGTTCGGCGAACACGGTCTTGCCGACGGAGCGCGGCTCACTGACCGCGATGCGCAGCGTGGCCGCGCTGAGCGTGAGGTGCACGCGGAAGAGCCGCCCCCGGATGGCGCCGTGCAGTAACGCGTTGGTCGCCAACTCGCTGACCAGCAAGGCCGCGTCGCCGGCCAGTCCCGGATGTCCCCACTCCCGTACGAGCCGCGCGGTACGGCGCCGGGAGAAGGAGACGCTGCGGGCGGTGGGGGCGAAGTCGAGCCGGTCCTCGCGGAGGACGGGTTCGGGTGTCGGAACCTCTTGAGCTGCGGTCATGGGCGCGTACCTCTCGGTGAGGTGGCGGTGCGATGTCGCGCCTGCGGGCAGGGCGGTGCACTTCCGCCGGTTTCGGCTCCGCTGTGCGAGCGAACGTGAAGCTTCAGGTGATGCCGTACATCGCCGGTGCTCACCCCGGCATGACAAGCGCCTTCACCATCGTGTCCTTCGCTGAACCGGGGGCGCTCGATGTGGTTCACATGGATACGACCTCGACCACTCTCTGGCTGGAGAGCGATACTGATGCCGAGCGCCACAGCAGCCTTTTCGACCGCATCTCGCGTCTGGGGCTTGCGCAGCACACCTCGGTCAGACTCATCAACGCCATCCTCCGGGAGCTGTAAACCGCGTGCCCGGGTACGAGTTCGTCAAGTCCAGCTACAGCGGCGGCAACGCGGGCCAGGAGTGTGTCGAAGTGGCCCGCAACATCCCTCGTACCGTCGCCGTCCGCGACTCCAAGCGCCCCGACGGCCCGCTCCTCGTCCTCGCTCCCGCCGCGTGGGACAGCTTCACGGCGGGCCTGCGCCGGCGACCGTAGACGCGGCGGTGGAACGGCGAGGGCGAGGAGGTCGCCTGCGATATCCCCCGCGCCGTCGCCGTCCGTGACTTCGAGCTGTCTATTCCACCCACACTGCCGTGTTCTGGCAGGCGTGCAGCAGCCACCTTCCGTCATCCTGCTTCGTCATGACGTAGAGCGGAGCGCCTTCCGTTTCGCCCTCCGGTGAGTGGTAGACCTGCCGAACCTTGACGGCCGCCACGTCGGGCCGCAGGAATTGCGTGTGCACTGCCTCGTAGGTGATCTCACCCTCCCAGTTGGCCGCGGGCAGCACGGTGCGGGTGAACTCGGCGATCGCGTCGAAGCCGATCAGGACCTTGCCGTGGCCGGTCGTCCAGAGGGCGTCGGGGTGGAAGAGTGCGAGGAAGCCCTCGACGTCCTTGGCACGCTGAGCGCGCTCGACGGTGGCGACGACCTGTTCGATGGCTTTGATGTCTGCGGTTTCGGTGTTCATGCAGAACACTCTGGGATCTCAAGCGGACTTGAGGTCAAGGCCGGCTGCGGGATCGCCCCAGAACCTCATCAGCGCGGTACGGCGGCCCTTCTCGCCCTGGGTCCAGCCTCTTGTCAGACACCGTTGTTACGTTGACGCGAGAATCTCGCTTCGACCTCTGGAGAGTGCGCATGTACGACGAACGGCTCGCCGGGTTTTCCCGGGAGCGGCTGGACGGCCGTCCGATACCCGACGATCTGCGCGTGCTGCTGTTGGCGCAGTGGGAAGGCCGCACCGACTTCACCCACCTTCTCGACCTCGACTTCTTCGAGGCGGGAGAGGTCCACCCGCTCCTGGACACCAGCTATCTGAGCGAAAAGGAACTCGCGGACCCGGAGATGCAGGCCGTCAACGCCGCAGCCGCGGAGATGGCCAAGTACGTCAAACTCGTGGCGAAGGGCGGAAAGGGGTGGATCGGCTACTGGCTGCACCCCGACGAACCTGGGGATCGTGCCTGGCACCTCATGGAGCTGGACACCGAGTTCACCTTCTGGGGCCTGGTCGGTCTCACCCTGACCGAGGGGGTCGCCGCCGAGCGGGCAAGCTACCAGGACGAGCCCGACGAGCGAATCGCGTTCGCACAACTGGCCGCCGAACTCGCCGAGCTCGGTCTACCGCTGAGCACCCAGGACTACGACGCCCTCGATGACACCGAGCACACGGTGAACCCGGAGAAACTCATGGAGGAGCTGATCGAAGCCGAACGCAAGAAGCGCGGTCTTCGCTGAGCGGGGAGACGCCGGCGCCCCGGGCGGGCGAGCGTCGAGGTGCCGTAAGTGTCCAGAAGAGCGATCGGAATGCCGGGCTCAATAAAGGGGAACTGGTGTGCGGAGGCCCGCTGTTAGGGTGGCCGAATGGCATCGGTGAGGAAGATCCAGATCACTTTCGACTGCGCGGACCCCGAGCGTGTCGCCCGTTTCTGGTGCGAGGTGCTGGGGTACGTCGCACCTCCGCCGCCGGAGGGGTTCGACTCCTGGGACGCCTATAACGACTCACTGCCGCCCGAGGAGCGGGGTGCGTGGTTCGCGTGCTCCGATCCCACGGGTGAGGGCCCGCGCATGTACTTCCAGCGCGTTCCCGAAGGCAAGGTCGCCAAGAACCGGGTGCACGTCGACGTGCGGGCCGGCACCGGGCTCGTGGGTGCGGAGCGGCTGGCCGTGCTTGAGGCCGAACGTGATCGGCTGGTGGCGCTCGGCGCGGTGTGCACGAAGGTGCTGTATGCCGACGAGGACAACGAGTCGTGCATCAACATGCAGGACATCGAGGGCAACGAGTTCTGTCTCGACTGAGCATCCTCCGGCACAGAAAGAGGGGGCCCGCATGGCGCGGGCCCCCTCTTTGCGTGCGTTGCCGGGCCGGACTACTTCTTGAAGCTGTAGTCCATGATCTTCTTCATGTCCGCGGAACGGGTGGTCGCGCTCGTGGAGGAGAGCACCGTGCCGATGACCGTCTTGCCGTTGCGGGTTGCGGCGAAGACCAGGCAGTACTTGGCCGTCGGGCCGGAACCGGTCTTCACGCCGATCGCGCCGCTGTAGCTGCTGAGCATCGTGTTGGTGTTGGACCACGACATGTAGCGGTAGCCACCGGTCTTCGTGGTGACCTTCTGCTTGGTCGACTTGGTCTTCACGACCGTGCGGAACGTGGAGTTCTTCATCGCGCTGCTGGCGATCTTCGTCAGGTCGCGCGGCGTCGAGTAGTTCGAGCCATTCCCTATGCCGTCGAACGAGTCGAAGTGGGTGTTCTTCAGGCCGAGGGACTTGGCGGAGGCGTTCATCTTGCCGACGAACGACTTCACACGGGCCGCGCGGGTGGTGCCGGAGCCGAACTTGTCGGCCAGCGCGTACGCGGCGTCGCAGCCGGACGGCAGCATCAGGCCGTACAGCAGCTGGCGGACCGTGACCTTGTCGCCCACGATCAGGCGGGCCGATGAGGCGCCCTTGGAGACGATGTAGTCGCTGTACGCCTTCTGGATCGTGACCTTGGAATCCAGGTTGAGATTCTTCTGCGCCAGGACGACCTTGGCAGTCATGATCTTGGTGGTGGAGCCGGTGGAGCGACGGGTGTCCGCGGCCTTGGTGAACAGGGTTTTCGCGGTGCCGTTGTTCATCACGTAACCGCCCTTGGCGGTGATCGTGGGAGTGGGCGGCGTCGCGGCCTGCGCCGTGGAGGCGAACACGCTGCCCGCGATGACGGCACCCGCGGTGAGAGCCACGGTGGCAGTGGCGGAAACGCGGTTTATGCCCTTAATGCCGATTTTCAACTTGAACGCTCCAAATGCCCCTGGAATGCGGCCACATGAGGGTGCCGCTCGGTGGTGAGACTCGTGAGGCGGGGCGAAGGATGTGCTGATTCCTGGGGCAATTTCGGAGCTGCGGATGGTTCGGGTCATAGGTCGGAGCCCGTCCCGAATCTGACCGGAGCCTGTCCGCATCCCGGGCGGGATTCGCGATGCACACATGTTGTATCTATGCTGTGTACATGCCTGCCGCACCCTCAGCCGTGAAGCCCCCTGTGAAGTCTTCGGTCAAGCAGCCCCCCGCCGCCGAGCGCGTCTACGCCCACATCAAGGAGGCGGTCCTGGACCGCCGCTACGAGGGCGGCACGCTCCTCACCGAAGGTGATCTCGCGGAGGCCGTCGGGGTCTCCCGTACGCCCGTGCGTGAAGCGCTGCTGCGGCTGGAGGTCGAGGGGCTGATCAAGCTGTATCCGAAGAAGGGCGCTCTCGTTCTCGCCGTCTCCGCGCAGGAGATCGCGGATGTGGTGGAGACCCGGCTGCTCGTCGAGGAGTTCGCGGCGCGCAAGGCCGTGCCCGCCTCCGCGCAGCTGATCGGCCGGCTCGAAGAACTCCTGGAGGAGCAGCGGCAGCTGGCCGAGGCCGGGGATCTGGCGGAGGTGTCGGTGAAGGACCGCTGCTTCCACGCCGAGATCGTGCGCAACGCGGGCAATGACATCCTCTCGCGCCTCTACGACCAGCTGCGCGATCGGCAGTTGCGGATGGGCGTCGCCGTGATGGAGGCGCACCCGGGCAGGATCGCCGCCAACATCACCGAGCACGGTGAGCTGCTGGAGGCGATCAGGTCCGGTGACGCGGACGGTGCCGCACAGGTCGTGCGGCGTCATGTCAGCCGGGTCAAGGTGCTGGTCAGGGGTGAGGACCGGTGAGTTCTGCCGCCGCTCCCACCCTGTCCCTGCCCGGTGATCCACCCGGCGGCCGGCGTGCCCTGTGGGTCTGGGGCATCGGGGTCGCCGTCTACTTCGTCGCCATCATCTTCCGCACCAGCCTGGGTGTTGCCGGACTCGACGCCGCCGACCGGTTCCACGTCAACGCCTCCGCTCTCTCCACGTTCTCCATCCTTCAACTGCTCGTCTACGCGGGCATGCAGATACCCGTCGGCCTGATGGTCGACCGGCTCGGCACCAAGAAGGTCCTCACCCTCGGGGCCGTCCTGTTCACCCTGGGGCAGCTCGGCTTCGCGCTCTCCCCCTCGTACGGCACGGCACTGGCGTCCAGGGCGCTGCTCGGCTGCGGCGACGCGATGACGTTCATCAGCGTGCTGCGGCTCGGTGCCCGCTGGTTCCCGGCCCGGCGCGGTCCACTGATCGGGCAGGTCGCCGCGCTCTTCGGCATGGCGGGCAACCTCGTCTCGACGCTCTTCATCGCGCGGGCCCTGCACGGATTCGGCTGGACCACCACCTTCGCCGGCAGCTCCGCCGCCGGGGTTCTCGTCCTCGTCCTTCTTCTGCTGTTCCTGAAGGACCACCCCGAGGGCCACGAGCCGCCGCCCGTCGAACACGTGGGCGCCGCCTACGTACGCAAGCAGATCGCCGCCTCCTGGCGGGAGCCCGGCACCCGGCTCGGCATGTGGGTGCACTTCACCACGCAGTTCCCGGCCATGGTGTTCCTGCTGCTGTGGGGGCTGCCGTTCCTGGTGGAGGCGCAGGGGCTGAGCCGGTCCACCGCCGGTGAACTGCTCACCCTGGTGGTGCTCTCGAACATGACGGTCGGGCTGGTCTACGGGCAGATCATCGCCCGCCACCACGCGGCCCGCGCCCCGCTGGCCCTCGGGACGGTCACGGTGACGGCCCTGCTCTGGGCATCGACCATCTTCTACCCGGGCGACCATGCGCCGATGTGGCTGCTGATCGTCCTGTGTGTGGTGCTCGGCGCGTGCGGTCCCGCCTCGATGATCGGCTTCGACTTCGCACGGCCCGCCAACCCGCCGGAGCGCCAGGGCACCGCCTCGGGCATCGTCAACATGGGCGGCTTCATCGCCTCGATGACCACACTGTTCGCCGTCGGCGTGCTGCTGGACGCGACCGGCGACAACTACCGGATCGCATTCGCCTCGGTCTTCGTACTGGAGGCGATCGGCGTCGTGCAGATTCTGCGGCTGCACTCCCGGGCCACGCACCGCGAGCGGGAGCACCATGTGATCAGCCGCGTGGAGGCCGTGCACGTACCCGCGTAACGCGTCTGCCGCGCCGGATCGGCGGCGCGCCCGTCCTCGCGCGACGGGCGCCGCCGACCACGGTGGCACGACGCCGGGACGCTACGGCGTCACGGCGTCACGGCGAAGTTCTGCAGAATCGCCTCCGCCAGATCATGGTCGCCCTCGACCTTGATCCGGTCCGCGACCGCACCCGACCGCACCCGCCCGCAGGCGAGACGGAAGTACGTCTCCCAGTCCATCGCCAGCGTCACCGCGGGCCCGAGCGACGGCGCACCGTCCACCGAACCGCGGCCCTCCGCATCGACCCTGACCGTGCGCAGGAACTCCATCGGCCCGTGCACATCGAGCACGACCGCCGAATTGGCCGGCGCACCCGCGTCCTTGGCGACCACCTTCGGCAGCGCGGCGAGCAGCGTGTCCCGGGCAATGGTGGCGCCGGGGGAGTCCAGATTGCCGGGCTGCCCCAGCGTCGCCCGCAGATCCTGCTCATGCACCCAGGTATCGAAGGCCCTCATCCGCAGTGCCAGTTCGAGGGTCTGCTCGGCGCCGAGCGGCGCCCGGACCATGGTCTCGGGGTCACGTGTCTCGTTGCGCAGCTGACGTGCGCGGCGAATGATCGTGTACTCCAGCTCGGAGGTCATCTCCGGCGCGGTGTGGTGGCGCCGCACATCGACCTGCATCTCCATGTAGCGAGCGAAGTCGTTCTGCACATGGTAGAGATCGCGCGGCAGTGTGTGGATCGGACGCGGGTCGCCGAGCTGCTCGCACTCCATGCCGATGACGTGCGAGACGATGTCTCGCACCGACCAGGCGGGGCACGGCGTACGGCGGTTCCACTCTCCCTCGGCGAGCGGCTTCACCAGCTCGGCTATCGACTCGATGGAGTGGGTCCAGGCATCGGCGTAGGTCTGGAGGCTGGGATGGACGGTCACGGGACCCCTCGTGCGGTTCTGCGGTGCATGGGCTGGAGTGCTGGGCGCGGGCGGCGGGCTGCGTGGGAGGTTCGGTCGCTAAGTTACGCTGCGAGCAGGCACCCCGGCAGTGCTTTCGTGTGACGATCGTAGGCCCGTGTTGACGGCTCGAATGCCAGGACGGTGGTAGTGTGCGCGCCTCCCTCATCCAGATCGCAGTAGACCCGGACGAATCCGCCAATTCCCGTAGGCAGCGCGCGGCTTCGCTGATCGCGGCCCAGCGTGGTGCGGATCTGGTGGTTCTTCCCGAGCTCTGGCCGGTCGGCGCGTTCGCGTACACCGCCTTCGCGGACGAGGCCGAGCCGCTCCAGGGGCCCACCCACGACATCATGGCGAAGGCCGCGGCCGACGCCGGGGTATGGCTGCACGCGGGCTCCTTCGTGGAGCGCGCGGCCGACGGCACCCTCTACAACACCGCGCTCGTCTTCACACCCGAGGGCGAGCGGGCCGCCGCATACCGCAAGATCCACCGCTTCGGCTTCGACAAGGGCGAGGCGGTCATGATGGGCGCCGGCGAGGAACTGGTCACGGTCGCCCTGCCGCAGACCACCCTGGGCCTCGCCACCTGTTACGACCTGCGCTTCCCGGAAATGTTCCGTGGCCTGGTCGACGCGGGCGCCGAGACGCTGATCGTCGCGGCGGGCTGGCCCGAGCGCCGCCGCGCCCACTGGACGCTGCTGGCCCAGGCCCGCGCCGTCGAGAACCAGTCGTACGTCCTGGCCGTCGGCACCGCGGGCACCCACGCCGGAATCCAGCAGGCCGGGCACAGCATCGTCGTCGACCCCTGGGGCGAGGTGCTCGCGGAGGCGGGCGCGGACGAGGAGGTACTCACCGTGGAGTTCGACCCGTCGAAGGTCGCCGCCACGCGCGAGCAGTTCCCGGCGCTCAAGGACCGGCGGCTGGGGCTGGCCCCGCCCGAGACGGGCAAGTAGTCACGTTTCACGTGAAACGCGCCGAGGTCAGCCCTCGTGCTCCTTGTCCGCGAGCACGATGACGCACACCGATACGGCGATGAGCAGCGCCGCATCGGCGTCCTCCCGTACGACATCGATTCCGTACGTGTCCCGGACGGTCAGCCGGCGCCGTGAGATCTGGGCCAGCAGTTCCCCGTCGTAGTCGATGGCGAACTCACGGTCCAGGATCTTGCCGCTGACATCGAGCTCGGTTCCGTCCACCAGCGTGACCCGGTAGTGGTTGCGCAGCAGTGACAGCCGCTTGCGCTTGATCGCGGCGAGCTGTTCGCCGTCGCGCTCGATGAGCATCGTGTCGCGCAGGCTGAGCAGCTTCTGCCGGATCTCGACCAGGATCCGGCCCTGCGCGTCCTTCAGCTCGAAGGTGTCACGCACCCGCATGGCCTTGCCGTCGACGAGGAAGGCCTTGCGGCCGTCCGCGTCCTCGATCCAGTAGTCGTCACCGACAGCGAAGAGCCGTTCACGCACCAGGAGTCTCATGGCTCACAGGTTCCCCCAAGACCCTCCGGAATGCGGGCGGGCCACGGTGATGTTGACTGTTCACATGGCAACACGTGCGCGCGTCAGGGCCCCCGAGCTGGTCGGCAAGGGCGGCTGGCTCAATACCGGCGACCAGCAGTACACCCTCGCTGACCTGCGAGGGCGCATCGTCATTCTGGATTTCTGGACGTTCTGCTGTGTGAACTGTCTGCATGTCCTCGATGAGCTGCGCGAGCTGGAGGAGAAGCATCGCGACACCGTCGTGATCATCGGTGTGCACTCGCCGAAGTTCGTCCACGAGGCCGAGCACCAGGCCGTCGTCGACGCCGTCGAGCGCTACGAGGTCCACCACCCGGTCCTCGACGACCCGGAACTGGCGACCTGGAAGCAGTACGCCGTACGGGCCTGGCCCACGCTCGTCGTCATCGACCCCGAGGGCTATGTCGTCGCCCAGCACGCGGGCGAGGGCCATGCGCACGCCATCGAGAAGCTGGTCGAGGAACTGGAGGCCGAGCACGGG
The DNA here is from genome assembly GCF_043200155.1 of Streptomyces sp. NPDC048473. Lineage (NCBI taxonomy): Bacteria > Bacillati > Actinomycetota > Actinomycetes > Kitasatosporales > Streptomycetaceae > Streptomyces > Streptomyces sp. NPDC048473. The sequence continues at coordinate 144,836 of NZ_JBICXE010000004.1, read as the reverse complement.
GCGAAGGGCACGCTGCGCCGCGGCGACGGCCCCTACGTCGCGCCCGAGCCGGTGGCCACGCATCTGCGCTTCCCCGGCAAGGCCCTGCTCCTGCCCGACGGCGGTTTCCTCGTCTCCGACACCACCCGCCACCGCCTGGTCGAGATCGAACGTGACAGCGAGACGGTTCGCCGTCACGTCGGTACGGGGGACAGGGGGTTCACCGACGGCGGGCCCGACGAGGTCCGGTTCTCCGAGCCGCAGGGGCTCGCCGTGCTGCCCGACGGCCGGATCGCGGTCGCCGACACCGTCAACCACGCCATCCGCGCCCTCAACCTCACCACCGGGGTGACGACGACTCTCGCCGGTACCGGCCACCAGTGGTGGCAGGGCTCCCCGACGACCGGCCCGGCCCGCGAGGTCGACCTCTCCTCGCCCTGGGACGTCGCCTGGTTCGCGGACCGGCTGTGGATCGCCATGGCGGGCGTGCACCAGCTGTGGGCGTACGACCCCGCGACTCAGACCGTGCAGGTCGCGGCCGGCACGACCAACGAGGGCCTGGTCGACGGGCCGGCCGACGAGGCCTGGTTCGCCCAGCCGTCGGGGCTCGCCACGTCGGCCGACGGGGAGCGGCTGTGGGTCGCCGACTCGGAGACGTCCGCCCTGCGATACGTCGAGCGCGACGGCACCGGCTTCGCCGTCCGTACGGCCGTCGGCACCGGCCTCTTCGACTTCGGACACCGCGACGGTGCCGCAGATCAGGCCCTGTTCCAGCACCCGCTGGGTGTGACCGCGCTGCCCGACGGATCCGTCGCCGTCTGCGACACGTACAACCACGCGCTGCGGCGCTACGACCCCGCGAGCGGCGAGGTCACCACCCTGGCCACGGATCTGCGCGAGCCCAGCGACGCCGTGCTGGTCGACGGCGATCTCGTCGTCGTCGAGTCCGCCCGGCACCGGCTGACCCGGCTGCGGCTCCCGGAGGAGGCCGTACGCGTCGCCGACCAGGCACACCACACGCAGCGCGCGGCCACCGAGATCGCCCCGGGCACGCTTCGGCTCGATGTGGTCTTCCAGGCGCCCGCCGGGCAGAAGCTGGACACCCGGTACGGTCCCTCGACCCGGCTGCTGGTCTCGGCGACCCCGCCCGAGCTGCTGGCGGAGGGCTCCGGGCCCGGTACCGACCTGTTCCGCGACCTGGTCCTGGCCGACGGTGTCACCGAGGGCGTTCTGCATGTGTCCGCGATGGCGGCGTCCTGCGACGACGATCCGGCGAACGAGTACCCGGCCTGCCATGTCCACCAACAGGACTGGGGCGTCCCCGTCCGCGTGAGTGCGCAGGGAACGCCCCGGCTGCCGCTGGTGCTGGCAGGGATGGACGAGCAGGTCTGACGGTTCGGGTCCTGATGGTTCAGGACCCGACGGCTCAGAAGTCGTCCGCGCCGTTGCGCAGCTCGTACGTCCAGTAGCCGGTCTTCGCCTGCGCCGGGTCGACGAAGATGCCGGAGGCGCCGGGCGCCTTCACGGCGGCCAGGCCGCTGCCGCCCTGGAGCATGACGGAGAAGGCCGACACGGGCTCGCCGTCCTCGTCCTTGCCACCGTCCGACAGCTTCACCAGCGCGTAGGCCGGGGCGCCGGGGGTGAGCACGACAGGCGCGGCCGGCTTGCTCTTGGCGACCGCGGGCACGTTCTCCTTGTGGCTTTCCAGGAACTGGATCTCCGGGAAGCCCTTCATCTCGCACTTGTGGCCCGAGGTGTTCTTCGCCGTCAGGACGATGTGGGTGTAGGGCGGGCCGTCCTGGGTGGCGGCGGTGATCTTGACGTCCTTGGTGGCGCAGGCGGGGGCGGTCGCGGACGCGGAGCCGGTGGAGCCCTTCGTGGCGCTGGTGTTCTTCGCGGTGCCGCCACCCGACGCGGTGCTGCCACCCGTCGTGGTGCCGGTGTCCTTCGCGGCTTCGGACGAAGAACCGGCCGCTGCGGTGTTGCTCGTCGCCGGGCCGGCGGACTTCGTGCCGGAATCGTCTCCACCGCAGGCGGTGAGGGCCAGGGCGAGCACGGCGGTGGTCGCGGCGGCGAGGACGGTGGTGCGGTTGCGAAGAGTACTCATGGAATTTCCCCCGAGTGTGACGGAGCGGACGCCGGGTCATGTGGCGAGCGCCCCTGACCTGCTGACATTTATGAGTCTGGGGTCCACCGCTCATGTTCTGCTGCCGTCCCGCTAACGTCCCGCTGACGTCCGGGACCCTCGCTCTCGCGTCGCTGCGCGGGGGCGCGGCTCACTCGTCGTCGGCGAGCCGCCGGACCGCCTGTTCGTACCGCTTGCGGTACTCCGCCTGCGCCGTCACCCGCAGCAGCGCTTCGAGGGCCCGTACCGCTCCCTCGTCGTAACCGGCGCACTCCGCCTCCCCGGCCGCCCGGTCCAGCAGCCGGATACCTTCGCTCTCCTCGCCGAGCGCCAGACGGGCCTCGCCGCTGGTGGTCAGCAGCAGCACCCGGCGTGCGACCTCCTCGTGCTCGGGCCCGAGGTCGAGCGCCGTCCGGGCGGAGTCGAGGGCGTCCTGCGGCCGGTTCGCGGTGAGCTGCATCCGGGCGAGGTGCTGCAGGGCGAGCATCTCGGTGTGCGCGTCGCCTTCCTCGCGGGCCAGGCCGACGGCCCGTCCGCAGTCCTCCAGCGCCATGTCGAGCCCGCCCTCTTCGGCCTGGACGACGGCCAGGTTGATCAGCGCGGTCGCCTCGCCGAGCCGGTCACCGGCCTGCCGGGCGAGGCCGGGCGAGCGCTCCAGCAGGGTGATGGCCTCGGCGGTCCTGCCCTCCTCGGTCAGCACCCAGCCCAGCAGATTGATCACCCGCGACTCGGCGTACGGATCGTTCTCGGTGCGGGCGGAGTCCAGCGCCAGTTCCAGCAGCGGGGCCCAGCTGTCCCGTACCCGCCACACCACCTGTGGCCACTGGAGCAGGATGATCCGCCAGGCCCGGTCGTCGAGCCCGGCGGCCCGGGCCGCGACGGCGGCCAGGGCCAGATCGTCGCGTTCGGTGGCCAGCCAGCTCATCGCCGCCGCCCGGTCGGTGAAGTCCTTTGTGGCGGCGGGGCGGTGGTAGCCGTCCGGCAGGGCGAAGCAGGGCTCACCGCCGGGTTCGGCCGTGTCGGCGGCGGCGAGCGCGGTGGCGATGTAGTGGTCGAGTACACCGATGAGGGCCTCGGACCCGGACGCGGGGTCCAGACCGCGGGCGTAGAGGCGCACCAGATCGTGCAGCACCCAGCGCCCGGGTGCCGTCTCGGTGACGAGGTGGGCGGTGGCGAGCCGTTCCAGCGCCGCCGCGGCGACGACCGGGTCCGTGCCGGCGAGTGCGGCGGCCGTGTACGGGTCGAAGTGGCTGCCGGGGTGGTGGCCGAGCCGGGTGAACTGGTGGACGGCGTCCGGCGGCAGCTGTTGCACGGTCAGCCGCAGCGCGGCGGAGACACCGGTGTCGTCCACGTCGAGGTACGTCAGCCGGCTGCGTTCGTCGGCCAGTTCGTCCGCCAGTCCGGCCAGCGTCCACTGCGGACGGCCTGCCAGCCGGGCGGCGGTGACGCGCAGGGCGAGCGGCAGGCCCCCGCAGAGCCCGGCGAGCCGGCGGGCCGCCACTGGCTCGGCGAGGACCCGTTCCTCGCCGAGCACACCGGCCAGCAGGGCCGTGCTGTCCTGCGGTTCGAATATGTCGAGCGGGACGGGACGGGCCGCGTCCGAGGCGATGAGGCCTTCCAGCCGGTGCCGGCTGGTGACCAGCGTGACGCAGTCGGTGCCGCCCGGCAGCAGTGGCCTGACCGTGGCGGAGTCGCGGGCGTTGTCGAGGATGACGAGGAGCCGGCGCCGGTCGGTCAGGGAGCGGAAGAGCGCCGCCGCGGCGGGGACGGACTCGGGGACGCGGCGCGGTGCGATGCCGAGCGCCAGCAGGAACTCGCGCAGCACTTCGATGAGCGCGGGCTCACCGGTGTCGCTGAACCCGCGCAGATCGGCGAAGAGCCGTCCGTCCGGGAAAGCGCCGGGGTTGCGGTGCGCCCACTGGAGGGCCAGCGCGGTCTTTCCCACGCCGGCCGGTCCGGTGACCAGACAGACGGGCGCCTCACCGGCCGCGGCCCGGGTGAGCGCGGCCAGTTCGGTGCCCCGCCCGTGGAAGCCGCGGGGTGCGCGGGGCAGTAGATCGGCGGGGTGCGGCTCGCCGACGAGGGGCGGCAGGGGGAGGGGGCGGGGGGACGGCGGGCCGGGGGTGCTGTCCGTACCGCTGATCGAGTCGCCCGGGCGGTCGGCCGGTTCGGCCCCCGCATCCGGCCCGGCCCGACGCTCGGCCACCGGACGGGCCACGGACACGGCCCCGTTGCTGTTGCCGATGCCTGTGCCGTGACCGCTCCCGCCGCCTGTGGCGTGCCCCGTGCCGTTGCTGCCGCCGCTGCGGACCGTGTCACTGCCGGAGCCGGAGCCGGAGCCGGAGCCGGAGCCGCTGCCCCTGCCTCTGCCGGAGCCGTTGAGCGGCCGGCCAGGACCGCGCATCGGCGCCGCCGGGCCGTCGGCCGTGTTCCGTCGGGCGTCCGGTGCGGTGTCCCGTCCGGCGTCCGGCCCGGGGTCGCCGCGCAGGATCAGCGCGTACGTATCGGTGAGCTCCTGCCCCGGGTCAACCCCCAGTTCATCGGCGAGCAGCCGCCTCGTGCGGTGGAACCAGTCCAGTGCCTCCGACTGACGACCCGCCCGGTACAACGCCGTCATCAAGGCCGCCGCCAGCGACTCCCGCATCGGATGCGCAACCGCTTCCGCCCGTAGCACCGACGCCGCCCGGTTGTGCTCCCCCAACATCGCATAGGCGAACGCCAGCTGCTCGACCGTCGCCAGCCGTGACTGCTCCAGCGAGTGCGCGGCCGCCTGGAGCGGCGGACCGGCGAACGCGCCGTTGAGTGCCGGTCCCTGCCACAGCGACAGGGCATCCTTGAGCATCAGTACGGAGTCGGCGGGGCTGCGCTGCTCCCGCGCCAGCATCAGTAGTTCCTCGAACCGCTGGGAGTCCAGCAGTGTTTCCGGTACCCGCAGGAGATACGCGTCGCCGAGGGTGACCAGCTCCACCCCGTACGCCTCCGCGTCCGCGCCCACCAGGAGGGCGCGCAGCCGGGACACATGCCCCTGGATGACGCCACGGGCGTGCAGCGGCGGTGTGTCGTCCCACAGGCAGTCCGTCAACCGGGCGATGGAGACGGGCGTGTTTGCGGACAGCAGGAGCGCGGCGAGCAGGCTGCGGCGTTTGGCGGGGCCGAGTGGCAGCGGCCCGGTGAGCGTGTCGACGGAGATGGTGCCGAGCAACCGGAACTCCACGAGTGTCTCCCCTTCCGGGCGGGATGCGCCCGAGGTGGGGCTCGGGACAAGTCCCAGAATATCGGGGGTGCCGAGGGGCCCACGACGGGTCACGCCCGGTCGGCAGGGCGCGACCTGACCGGCGCCGTGAGTCAGGGGTAGCGGCGCTCGTCCTCGGACACGACAGTGGTGCTGGGCGGCACGACCATCCGGCGACGCCGCGCGATGCTCGCGTAGACGAAGACCCCGATGGTGCCGACGATCATCATGATCCAGCCGACCAGGTCGACGTCGACGGTGTCCATCTTCCAGTCGGTGGCGAAGGCCAGTATCGCCCCGGCGCCGATGAGGATGATGCATCCTCCGAGTCCCATTGATCCCGCCTCCTCGACGGCCCGGCGGTTCCGGACCGGTGTACGGATCGCGTACCCGGCCCGGCAACGACCATGCCCGGGGCTGCGGTCGGGGCGGGTGGGACTCAGCCCGTCAGGAACGCCGCCATCGCGTTGGCCAGCAGATACGGGTCGTCCGCGCCGCACAGTTCACGGGCGCTGTGCATCGACAGGATCGCGGCGCCGATGTCCACGGTCTGAATGCCGTGCCGGGCGGCGGTGATCGGGCCGATCGTGGTGCCGCAGGGCATCGAGTTGTTGGAGACGAACGTCTGCCACGGCACGTCCGCCTTCTGGCACGCCGCCGCGAACACAGCCCGGCCGCTGCCGTCGGTCGCGTACCGCATATTGACGTTGACCTTGAGGATCGGTCCGCCGTTGACCACCGGGTGGTGGGTCGGGTCGTGGCGCTCGGCGTAGTTGGGGTGGACCGCGTGACCGGTGTCCGAGGAGAGACAGACGGTCCCGGCGAAGGCCCGGGCGCGGTCCTCGTACGTGCCGCCGCGGGCGAACACCGAGCGCTCCAGGACGGTGCCGAGCAGCGGTCCGTCGGCGCCGGTGTCGGACTGCGAGCCGTTCTCCTCGTGGTCGAAGGCGGCCATGACCGGGATGTACGGAAGTTCGGCGTCCGGCTGCCCGGCGACGGCGGCGAGCGCGGCGGTCGCCGCGTGCACGGAGAGCAGGTTGTCCATCCTGGGCCCGGCCAGCAGCTCGCGGTCCCGGCCCAGGTAGGCGGGCGGCTCGACGGGGTGCGGCATCAGGTCCCAGCCGGTCACGTCCTCGGCGTCGACGCCCGCCTCCTCGGCGACGAAGCGGATCAGGTCGCCCTCCTCGACGTCCCCGAGCCCCCAGATCGGCTGCATGTGCTTCTGCCGGTCGAGCTTCAGGCCATCGGGGTTGGCCGAACGGTCCAGATGCACGGCCAGCTGCGGTACGCGCAGCAGCGGCCGGTCGATGTTCACCAGCCGGTGCGTGCCGTCGCGCAGCGAGATCCGGCCGGCGAGACCGAGGTCCCGGTCGAGCCAGGTGTTGAGGAGCGTCCCGCCGTAGATCTCCACGGCGACCTGCCGCCAGCCGTGGGCCCCGGTGTCGGGCAGCGGCTTGACCCGCAGATTCGGCGAGTCGGTGTGCGCCCCGACGATCCGGTACGGGGTGTGCGCCGCGGCGCCCTCCGGCACGTACCAGGCCACGATCGCACCGCCGCGCAGGACGTACTTCCCCCCGCTGGTGCCGTCCCAGGCCGCGGTCTCCTCGACCTGCCGGAATCCGGCCTTCTCCAGCCGCTCGGCCGCGGTGGCCACGGCGTGGTACGGGGAGGGGGAGGCCATCAGGAAGGCCATCAGATCGTCGGTGTGACCGCGGTCGAAGCGGAGGGAGGAACTCATGTTCTTCACTGTAACGAGGCCGGACCGAGAGGTTTCACCCTTGCCCCGCGGCCGGTGCCCGCTCAATGTCCGGTGAGCGTTGCGGAGGGCTTCTCACCGTTCTGGGCCTGTTGTGCCCGCTCGGCGAACATGGCGGCGAACGCCTTGACCTGCTTGTCGGGGACGGCCGATTTGCCCTGGGTGCCGGTGCTGATGCCCAGGACGGTCGTCCCGACCCGGATCTGCGTGATCGTGGCCGGGCCGCCCATGGTGCCGACCTCGGCACGGTTGGCCACCCGGTCGGCGCCCGGGCTGCCGAGATCCACCTTCTCGGCGTTCCGGCCGACCCTGTCCCCGCCGTACCACTCGGCCAGGGCGTCGTAGGCGGCGTCCGCGGCCTTCTCGTCCTTGTAGGCGAGGGTCCAGAAGTTCAGCGTGGTCGCGTCCGCCTTCCGCACGAAGCCCGAGAAGCCCCAGGTCGTGACCTTGCCGCAGGCCGTCTCCCGCTTCTGTTTCGTCGTGGTCATGCAGACCGACGGCGGGTAATCGGGGACCGGCTTCTGGGCCTCCGGCTCCATGTACATCCGCCAGCCCGGCACGGCCTTCGCGTCCGGCAGCACCGAGGCGACCTGCCCCTTGTCGAGCGCCGCCGCCTTGGCATCGCCGCCGCCTGCGCCACCGCAGCCCACGAGCAACAGAGCCGCCACCCCTGCCGCCGCGCCCTGTATGCACCTCTGCTGGTTCTTCATACCGCCCCCGTGGTCGATGGGTGTCACGTCCGGTCGAGCGCCGCCGACGGCTTGTCGCCGTTCTGGGCCTGCTGCGCGCGCTCGGCGAACAGGGCGGCGATGTGCTTCGGGAAGTCCTTGTCGAGCCGGTCCGGGGCCACGGTGGACCCGGAGGCACCGATCCAGAGGATGGCGGTGCCCACCCGGATCTGGCCGGTGACCGCTTCGCCGTGCCGCCCGGCCGGTCCGGCGGTGGCGGCGCGCTGCTGGCCCACCGTGCCGAGGTCGACGTTCTCGGTGCCCGACTTGCGCCAGGTGTTCCGCCACAGCACCTCGTACGCGGCTTTGGCGTCCAGCTCGTCCTGGTAGGTAACCAGCCAGAACCGGGCCTCGGCCTTGTCGTCATCGCGTCGGAAGGCGGCCGAGCCGAAGAAGCGGAAGCGTTCGCAGCCCTGGGCGCCCGCACCGGGGCAGAACTGGCTCTCCATCATCGGGGTTTCCATGGAGCCCGAGGCCGGTCGCTCGGTCACCTGCCAGCCGGGCATCGCGGTCTGGTCCGGCAGCACCGCCTTGACCTGGTCCTTGGCGAGCCAGGCTGCCTCGGCCTCGGCACCGGAACCCGCGTCCGCGCCGCCGCCGCAGGCTGCGAGGAGCAGCGTCGCGCAGGCGGCCGTCGCGGCCCGCACGGCCATGACCCCGGCCCGGGTACGCCGCATGGCCCGTGCGGCTCCGGTGGAACTCACGTGTGAACCTCCCCCTCAGGACTCGCATGCCGATCATAGGGACATGACAACGCCGCCGCCCGAACGGTCTCGGGCGGCGGCGTTGTCGTATCCGGTGGGCCGGAGGCTAGAACGCCGCCTCGTCCAGCTCCATCAGCGAGTTGTCGACGGACTCGGCGAGCGCGCGCTCGGCCGAGACGCCCGGCAGGATGTTCGCGGCGAAGAACTTCGCGGCGGCGATCTTGCCCTGGTAGAAGGCGACGTCCTTCGGGGAGGCGTCCCGCAGCTTCTCGGCCGCCACGGCCGCGCCCTTGAGCAGCAGGTAGCCGACGACGACATCGCCGGAGGCCAGCAGCAGGCGGGTGGTGTTGAGGCCCACCTTGTAGATGTTCTTGACGTCCTCGCCGGTCGCGGTGAGGTCGGTGATCATCGTGCCGACGATCGCCTCCAGATCCACGGCCGCCTTGGCGAGCGAGTCCAGCGCACCGGACAGCTCCTCGTTGCCCTGGGCGCCCGCGAGGAACTTCTTGATCTCCTCGGAGAGGATGTTCAGCGAGGCACCCTGGTCGCGGACGATCTTCCGGAAGAAGAAGTCCTGGCCCTGGATCGCCGTCGTGCCCTCGTACAGCGTGTCGATCTTGGCGTCACGGATGTACTGCTCGATCGGGTACTCCTGGAGGTACCCGGAGCCGCCGAACGTCTGGAGCGACTGCGCCAGCTGCTCGTACGACTTCTCGGAGCCGTAGCCCTTCACGATCGGGAGCAGCAGGTCGTTGAGGCCGTGCAGCACCTTCGCGTCCTCGCCCGCGGCCTCCTTCTCCTGGATCGCGTCCTGGACGGAGGCGGTGTACAGCACGAGGGAGCGCATGCCCTCCGCGTACGCCTTCTGCGTCATCAGCGAGCGGCGCACGTCGGGGTGGTGCGTGATGGTGACCTTGGGGGCGGTCTTGTCCATGAACTGCGACAGGTCCGTGCCCTGGACGCGCTCCTTGGCGTACTCCAGCGCGTTCAGGTAGCCGGTCGACAGGGTCGCGATGGCCTTCGTGCCGACCATCATGCGGGCGAACTCGATGATGCGGAACATCTGGCGGATGCCGTCGTGCTTGTCACCGATCAGCCAGCCCTTGGCGGGGTGCTGGTCGCCGAACGTCATCTCGCAGGTGTTGGACGCCTTGAGGCCCATCTTGTGCTCGACGTTTGTCGCATACACGCCGTTGCGCTCGGCCAGCTCGCCGGTGGTCCAGTCGAAGTGGAACTTCGGGACCATGAAGAGTGAGAGGCCCTTCGTGCCGGGGCCTGCGCCCTCGGGGCGGGCCAGCACGTAGTGAATGATGTTCTCGGACATGTCGTGCTCGCCCGAGGTGATGAAGCGCTTCACACCCTCGATGTGCCAGGAGCCGTCCTCCTGCTCGACGGCCTTCGTGCGGCCCGCTCCGACGTCCGAACCGGCGTCCGGCTCGGTCAGCACCATCGTCGAGCCCCACTGCTTCTCGACGGCGATCTCGGCGATCTTCTTCTGCGCCTCGTTGCCCTCGTCGAAGAGGATGCCGGCGAACGCCGGGCCCGAGGAGTACATCCAGACGGCCGGGTTCGAGCCGAGCAGCAGCTCCGCGTAGGACCAGATCAGGGAGCGCGGGGAGGTGGTGCCGCCGATCTCCTCGGGCAGGCCGAGACGCCAGTACTCGGAGTCCATGAACGCCTGGTACGACTTCTTGAAGGTCTCCGGGACCGGCGCGGTGTTGGTCTCCGGGTCGAAGACCGGCGGGTTGCGGTCGGCGTCGGCGAAGGATTCGGCCAGCTCGTTCTCCGCGAGGCGGGCGACCTCGTCGAGGATGCTCTTCGCCGTCTCGACGTCCATCTCGGCGAACGGTCCTGTGCCGTACGTCTTGTCGCGCCCGAGCACCTCGAAGAGGTTGAACTCGATGTCGCGGAGATTCGACTTGTAGTGCCCCATGGGAAGGCTCCGTAATCAATAGCAGTGGCGTGCAGCACCCCGGGAAGGGGCGTGGGCCGGGCGGGCGACGAGCTGGCGGTGCGTATATCAGCTGACCTCTCCGATGATGCTACCCGTCAGTAATAAGACGCAACCCCTCAAGGGCCTGATGTGTCCGATTACTCTTTGCGGTATGTACGGCTACGACCAGAACCCGGGCGCACAGCAGCAGATGGGTGGCGGCTACGGCGAGCAGCCGCTGTATCCCGAGCCCTCGCCGCCGTCCCTGGGGGACGCGGTGCGGGCCTTCACCACCGGCTCGCTGTCCGCCGAGGACTTCCAGCAGATCTTCGCGACGTCGAAGGTCTACTGCCCGCGCGGCGACAACCCCGGATTCCTCGCGCTGCACAACACCCAGCAGCCGGTGATCCCGATGTTCACCACGCTCAAGGAGCTGCGGCGGTACGCGGGCAAGGAGTCCAAGTACTTCGTGATCACCGGGGCCGAGGTGATCGACCTGCTGCCGACCGGCTACGGCTTCGTCCTCGACATGGAGGGTGAGCACCGCATGGTCTTCGACGCCAAGGCCGTGGAGCAGATGGTCGACTTCGCGATGCGCCGTATGTACGGCTGACGTCCGCTCTTCGAGAAGGGGCCCGTACCGCTCGGTACGGGCCCCTTCTCGTTGCCGTGGGCGGTGCGGGAATGGATGACACCTTGCGGGATGTTCACCATTCAACTAAATTGGTCTCAGGACAATCCCGGAGGTGGCTCCCATGCCTGCAGTGACCGTCGAAAACCCGCTGAGCCTGCCCAAGGTCGCCGCCTCGGGCGACGCCGCAGCCCGTCCCGTGCTCGCCGTCACCACGGCGCCGAGCGGATTCGAGGGCGAGGGCTTCCCGGTTCGCCGCGCGTTCGCCGGGATCAACTACAAGTACCTCGACCCGTTCATCATGATGGACCAGATGGGCGAGGTGGAGTACGCGGCCGGAGAGCCGAAGGGCACCCCCTGGCACCCGCACCGCGGCTTCGAGACCGTCACGTACCTGATCGACGGAACCTTCGTCCACCAGGACTCCAACGGTGGCGGCGGCACCATCCAGAACGGCGACACCCAGTGGATGACCGCCGGGTCCGGCCTGCTCCACATCGAGGCCCCGCCGGAGTCCCTCGTGATGTCGGGCGGCCTCTTCCACGGCCTCCAGCTCTGGGTGAACCTGCCCAAGGCCGACAAGATGATGGCCCCCCGCTACCAGGACATCCGCGGCGGCCAGGTCCAGCTCCTCGCCTCCCCGGACGGCGGCGCGCTGCTCCGCGTCATCGCCGGTGAGCTCGACGGGCACGAGGGCCCCGGCGTCACCCACACCCCGATCACGATGATCCACGCCACCGTCCGCCCCGGCGCCGAGGTGACCCTGCCGTGGCGCGAGGACTTCAACGGACTCGCGTACGTGCTCGCCGGGCGCGGCACCGTCGGTGCGGAGCGCCGCCCCGTCCACATGGGGCAGACCGCGGTCTTCGGCGCCGGTTCCTCGCTGACCGTCCGCGCGGACGAGAAGCAGGACGGCAACACCCCGGACCTGGAGGTCGTCCTGCTCGGCGGCCGTCCGATCCGCGAGCCGATGGCGCACTACGGGCCGTTCGTGATGAACAGCCAGGCCGAACTGAAGCAGGCCTTCGAGGACTTCCAGGCCGGCCGCCTCGGTACGGTGCCCGCTGTCCACGGAATGTGACACCCGCGGCCGGAGTGTGACGGTCCGTCACTCGTACGGCCGCACAAGCGGGACATCACACCCGCACCGTGATCGGGTGGGAGGGTGCAGACCCCAAAGCCCCTCCTGCCCGACGGCGCGCGGCGCACAGCCGCCTGGTGCGGTGTCGTTCTCCTCGTCACCGGGGTCGCCGCGGTCGCCGTCTGGCTGTGCATCATCTTCAAGACGGCGGTCACCCCCGTTCTGCTCGCGCTGCTCGGTACAGCGCTGCTCGGCCCGGTCCACCGCCGGCTGACCGCCCGCGGAATGAACCGCTCACTGGCCGCGGGGCTCACCTGCGCCCTGCTCGTCGCCGTGGTCGGCGGCGCCGGATACATCGTCGTCACCGCGCTCGTCGACACCGGCGACCAGATCGTCCGGTCGCTGAAGGACGCCGGGCAGTGGATCGTCGACCACTTCGGGGTCGCCAAGAACACCAATGTGGACGACCTCGCCGCCAACGCCCAGAAACTTTTCGAGAAGTTCGGCGCGAGCGCCGCGGGCGGGCTCCTCTCCGGCATCAGCCTGATCGGCTCGCTGATCGCGACCAGCGTCCTCGCCCTCCTGCTGACCTTCTTCTTCCTGCGCGACTCCGACAAGGCCGTGGACCTCGCGCACTCGGTCGCCCCGCGTGGTACCGGGGACCTGGTCGAGGCCATGGGGCGGCGGGCCTTCGAAGCCGTCGAGGGCTTCATGCGCGGCACCACGTTCATCGCGCTGATCGACGCGGTCTGCATCACCGTCGGGCTGCTGATCCTGAGCGTCCCCGGTGCGGTGGGGCTCGGTGCGCTGGTCTTCGTCGGCGCCTACATCCCCTACCTCGGGGCGTTCCTCTCCGGCGCGGTCGCGGTGCTGGTCGCGCTCGCCGACCGGGGGTTCGTGATCGCGCTCTGGGCGCTGGGGATCGTGCTCGCCGTACAGGTGCTGGAAGGCCACGTCCTGCAGCCGATGATCCAGAGCCGTACGGTCCAGATGCACCCCGCCACCATCATGATCGCGATCACCGCGGGCGCCGGTGTGGCGGGCCTGCTGGGCATGCTGCTCGCGGTACCGGCCTGCGCGGCGGCCTTCGGCATCCTCGGCGAACTGCGCGGAGAGCGTCCCGGCCCGTCCGGCGTGCAGCCTTCCGGCCCGTCCGGCGCCTGACGGGGCGGCCGGGCCCTTCCCGGACCACGGCGACCCGATCCAGCCCGTCCGGCGCTCAGCCTTCCGGCCCGTCCGGCGCCTGGCGGGCCGGTCGGCCCCTTCCCGGACCACGGCGACCCGATCCAGCCCGTCCGGCGTTCGAGGACGGAACCGTCCACCGGGACGCCCCGAACCCGACGAACCGGTTCAGCCCCCCGCCCCGGGCCCCGCCCCCGACTCGTACAGCTCGAACCAGATCGACTTCCCCGCCCCTCGCGGATCCACCCCCCACACATCGGCGAGCATCTCCATCAGCACCAGCCCCCGCCCGCTGGAGGCCATTTCCCCGGGCCGCCGCTTGTGCGGCAGCTCGTCGCTGCCGTCGGCCACCTCGATCCGCAGCCGCCGCTCACCGTGCTCCCCCGTCGCCTCGGCGACCATCAGCGCGTCCCCGTCCGTGTGGACGAGGACATTGGCGACCATCTCGGAGAACATCAGCACCGCCGCGTCGACCTGCTCCGGATCCGCCCAGTCGTGCAGAAACTCCCGCAGCTGCTGCCGGGCCGCCGCGATCCGCGCCGGCTCGGCCTGCGCGATGGTCAGCGCGGTGCGCCGCGCCGCCGTCTCCCCGGGCGTCCCCCCGTCGCGCCGCAGCAGCAGTACCGCGATGTCGTCCTCCCGGCGGTCCGCCAGCGGCCCGGTCGTGTAGTGCGACGTCGGCCCGTGCACGGCCTGGACGAGGGCGTCGGCGAGCTTCTCCAGGTCGGACGTGTCCCGTTCCAGGATCGGCCGCAGCCGGATCCAGCCGGTCCACATGTCATGGCCGCCGGTCTCGATCAGCCCGTCCGTGCAGAGCATGATCGTTTCTCCGGCCTCCAGGGTGAGCCGGGTCGTCGGATAGTCGGCGTCCGCCTCGACGCCGAGCGGGAGCCCGCCCTCGGTCTGGCGGATCATCGCGGTCCCGTCGGCGGTCATCACCACCGGATCGGGGTGGCCGGCCCGCGCGATGTCGAGGACGCCGGTCTCCGGGTCGGCCTCCGCGTACAGACAGGTCGCGAAGCGCGGCCCGGTCTCCTCCCCGTCCTCGTACGCATCGGTGAGCCCGGAGAGGAACCGCGACGCACGGGAGAGCACCGCGTCCGGGCGGTGCCCCTCGGCGGCGTACGCGCGCAGGGCGATCCGCAACTGCCCCATCAGGCCCGCGGCGCGCACATCGTGGCCCTGGACGTCACCGATGACGAGGGCGAAACGGCCGTTGGGGAGCGGAATCATGTCGTACCAGTCGCCGCCGACCTGGAGCCCGCCGCCGGTCGGGATGTAGCGAGCGGCGACCGTCATCCCCGGGATGCCGGGGCCGAGGGACGGCATCATCGAGCGCTGCAGCCCCAGCGACAGCTCACGCTCGGTCTCGGCGACCCCGGCACGGGCCAGCGCCTGGGCGAGCATCCGGGCCACGGTCGTCAGCACGGACCGCTCGTCCGGCGAGAACGACACCGGGTGCCGGAACCCCGCCATCCAGGCGCCCATGTTCCGCCCCGCCACGATCAGCGGCAGAAAGGCCCAGGAGCGGCGCCCGAAACGGCTGGCGAGCGGCCAGGTGGCCGGGTAGCGGCGGCGGTACTCCTCGGGCGAGGGCAGATAGATCGCCCGCCCCGTCCGTACGACCTCGGCGGCCGGATAGTCGGTCTCCAGCGGCATGTCGTTGAACGGGCCCTCGTCGCCCACGCCGTGCCCGTGGTGCCCGATGATCGTCAGCCGCTCGCCCGCGATGCCGAAGACCGCCAGGCCGTCCGGCGAGAAGCCGGGCATGGAGAGCGAGGCGGCGACCCGCAGCACCTCGGCGGTCGACCGGGCCTCGGCCAGTGCCCGGCCCGCGTCCAGCAGGAACGCCTCGCGGGAGCGGCGCCAGTCCCCGGTGATGGGGGTGTGTGCCCCGGTGGTGCCGGGCTGCGGCTCGGCGACCTCCTGAAGGGTGCCGACCAGCACATAGCCCATGCCGCCCGGCTTCTCGGGCGGAAGCGGCTTGGAACGGCCGCGTACGGTACGCAGCACCCGGCCGTTCGCGTCCACGATCCGCAGCCGGGCCTCGGCGAGGGTGCCCTCGGCGACCGCGAGATTCACCACCCCGTAGATCTCGTTCCAGTCGACGGGATGGAAACGGGAACGCACCGCGGACTCACGGAAGACACCGGCAGCGGCGGGCAGCTCGAGCAGCCGCGCCGCCTCCGCATCGAGCGTGACGGTCCCGGCTCCGTTGTCCCAGCGCCACAGGCCGGTCGCGGTCGCGGCCAGGACGTCCTCGGTGCGCATTGCCCCACTTTAAGAAGATCTGCTCCGCGGACGCCACCGAGGATTGCCGCGGACAGCCACCCAGGGCCCGCCCGGGCCAGGGTCCGGAGCCCGCCCGTCACGCCCTGGATGATCTTGAAATGTCAATGTCAATGATGTGGTGCGGGTGCGGGCGGTAGCCTGGGGAGGCTGAATCCACCCCGAACCGCGAAGACTGGATGAACGAGAATGCATCGGTACAGGTCCCACACCTGCGGCGAGCTCCGCGCCTCTGACGTCGGCACCGACGTCCGGCTGAGCGGCTGGCTGCACAATCGCCGAGACCTGGGTGGCATCCTCTTCATCGATCTGCGCGACCACTACGGTCTGGTGCAGCTCGTCGCCCGTCCCGGCACCCCCGGCAACGAGGCCCTGGCGAAGCTCACCAAGGAGACCGTCGTACGGATCGACGGCAAGGTCTCCGCGCGCGGCGCCGACAACGTCAACCCCGAGCTCCCGACCGGTGAGATCGAGATCGAGGTCACCGAGGTCGAGGTGCTGGGCGAGGCCGCCCCGCTGCCCTTCACGATCAACGCCGAGGACGGGGTCAACGAGGAGCGGCGCCTGGAGTACCGCTTCCTCGACCTGCGCCGCGAGCGCATGCACCGCAACATCATGCTGCGCTCGGCCGTCATCGCCTCCATCCGCTCCAAGATGGTGGCCCTCGGCTTCAACGAGATGGCGACCCCGATCCTCACCGCGACGTCCCCCGAGGGCGCCCGTGACTTCGTCGTGCCGTCCCGCCTGAACCCGGGCAAGTTCTACGCCCTGCCCCAGGCCCCGCAGCAGTTCAAGCAGCTGCTGATGATCTCCGGCTTCGACCGCTACTTCCAGATCGCGCCGTGCTTCCGCGACGAGGATGCCCGCGCCGACCGTTCGCCCGGCGAGTTCTACCAGCTCGACGTCGAGATGTCGTTCGTCGAGCAGGAGGACGTCTTCCGGCCGATCGAGAAGCTGATGACCGAGCTCTTCGAGGAGTTCGGCAACGGCCGCCATGTCACCTCGCCGTTCCCGCGCATCCCGTTCCGCGAGTCGATGCTGAAGTACGGCAACGACAAGCCGGACCTGCGCGCCAAGCTGGAACTGGTCGACATCTCCGACATCTTCGCCGACTCGGAGTTCAAGGCGTTCGCCGGCAAGCACGTCCGCGCTCTCCCGGTCCCGGACACCGCGGGCCAGTCCCGGAAGTTCTTCGACGGCCT
This sequence comes from Streptomyces sp. NPDC048473, assembly GCF_043200155.1. Lineage (NCBI taxonomy): Bacteria > Bacillati > Actinomycetota > Actinomycetes > Kitasatosporales > Streptomycetaceae > Streptomyces > Streptomyces sp. NPDC048473. The sequence goes on along the minus strand of NZ_JBICXE010000004.1, from coordinate 127,994 downwards.
CGGCGACTACGCCGTCCAGCACGGCGCCAAGGGCCTGGCCTGGGTCCGTGTGGGCGAGGACGGCGGCCTCGCCGGCCCGATCGCCAAGTTCCTCACCGAGACCGACATCAAGACCCTCACCGAGCGTCTCTCCCTCCTCCCCGGCCACGCGGTCTTCTTCGGCGCGGGCGAGTTCGACGAGGTCTCCAAGATCATGTCCGCCGTCCGCGTCGAGGCCGCCAAGCGCGCCGGCCACTTCGAGGAGGGCGTCTTCCGGTTCTGCTGGGTCGTCGACTTCCCGATGTACGAGAAGGACGAGGACACCGGCAAGATCGACTTCTCGCACAACCCCTTCTCGATGCCCCAGGGCGGCCTGAAGGACCTGGAGGAGAAGGACCCGCTGGACATCCTCGCCTGGCAGTACGACATCGTCTGCAACGGCATCGAGCTGTCCTCCGGCGCCATCCGTAACCACGAGCCCGAGCTGATGCTCAAGGCCTTCGAGATCGCCGGCTACGACCGCGAGACCGTCGAGCACGAGTTCGCGGGCATGCTCCGCGCCTTCCGCCTCGGCGCCCCGCCGCACGGCGGCATCGCCCCGGGCGTCGACCGCATCGTGATGCTGCTGGCCGACGAGCCCAACATCCGCGAGACGATCGCCTTCCCGCTCAACGGCAACGCCCAGGACCTGATGATGGGCGCCCCGACGGAGCTGGACGAGTCCCGCCTGCGCGAGCTGAACATCCAGCTGCGCAAGCCGGCGGCAACGGCCAAGGACAAGACGGAGAAGTAACCACCCGTTCCTTCTCCTGGTTCCACGCTCCTGGTTCCACGTGAAACAGCCCCTGGCCACGACGGCCGGGGGCTGTTCGCTGTGTCCGGCGGACACGGAGCCCTGGCCCCCTCATAGCAACGCCACAGCTCACACTCACGCCTCTCCCAGCTCCCCTGCCTAGCCTCACCGTTCATGACAGAGACTGAAGGGCCCGCGCACAAGAAGGACATGACGCGTCGCAGGATGGTGTTCGCCGGAGGGGCGGCGATCGTTGCCGCCGGGATCGGGGCGGGCGTTGTCGCCACCGCGTCCGCCGACGAGGAGACGACCGGCACGACAAGCGCGAAGAAGTCCGGCGGCGGACAGGGCGAGGAGTGTTACCGGCTCACCTCGGAGACCACCGAGGGGCCGTACTACATCGACGCCGACAAGTTCCGGAAGGACATCACCGAGGACAAGGAAGGCATCCCCCTCACCCTGCGGCTCAAGGTGATCGACTCCGACACCTGTAAGCCGGTGAAACACGCGGCTGTCGACATCTGGCACTGCGATGCCCTGGGGGTCTACTCGGGGTACGAGGCCATGAGCTCCGGCGGGCCCGGTGGCCCCGGCGGTGGCGGTACGCCGCCCAGCGGTACGCCCACCGACGCACCCAGCGGTACGCCCACCGGTGCGCCCCCGTCCGGCGGGCCCGGAGGCGGGGGTGGTGGGCACAGCGAGCCCACCGACGACGAGCGGTATCTGAGGGGCACCCAGCTCACCGACAAGCACGGGTACGTGGAGTTCAAGACGATCTTCCCGGGCTGGTACCAGGGGCGCTGCGTGCACATCCACGCCAAGGTGCACGTCGGCGGGAAGATGACCGACGCCGGGTACGAGGGCGGGCACACCTGCCACACCGGGCAGTTCTTCTTCGCGGAGTCCGCGGTCCTCGACTCGGCGGAGGTCGAGCCGTACTCGACCAGCACCACCACCCGGACCACCCTCACCGAGGACACCATCTACGACCAGAGTGGCGTGACCGGCGGGCTGATGAAGCTCTCGTACCGCAAGCGTCACATGGCGCGTGGCGTCGTCGGCTCGATCACGATGGGCGTGGACCCGGACGAGACGCACGACGGAACGGATCTCTGACCTGTCCTCAGCCCTCCGTTCACCCCGCGGAGATGAAGGGCCCGGAACCTACGCCAAGCAATCGGTTCCGGGCCTTTTCTGCGGGCGTGTCCGGCGGGCGGTACAGCCGTATGGCCCTCGTGCGGATTCGCGTCGGCGTGTCGCGGCGTTAACTGGGTTCAGCGGGACGAGGCGTGACGGGGAGCTCGCCCGTGCTGCCTTCACCCACGACCGCTGAGGAGTACCCGTGTCCGTGTTCCGTCCGTCGGCCGCCCGGCGTCCCCCGTACGCCGTCTGTGCCGGAACGTGTGCCGCCGCGATCCTGCTGCTCACCGCCTGCGACAACACCTCCGATACTGCCACGAGAACCCGCGATGTCCGGGTAGGCGCGACGGTTTCCGCCGGTGTTGCGGGACCGCCGGCCGACGGGGTGCGGGGACGGGCCGCCCCCGGTCCGTACGCTCCGCGCGTCCGCCCCCGCGAGATCCCCGTGCTGGGGCCGCGGACCAGGGCCGCGATTCCGGCGGACTCGCGGCAGGCGCTCGTCGTCACCGGCGATTCCTACCGCTCCAGCCTGTCCACCGCGGTCCTGTACACCCGCGACAACCCCGCCCTGGGCTGGCGCGCGGCCTCGGACCGCTGGCCTGCCCACAACGCCCTGAACGGCTGGACCGACGAGCACTGGGAGGACGACCTTCGCTCGCCGACCGGGGTCTACGGACTGACGTCCGCGGGCGGCCTGCTCGATCCCCCGGGCACCATGCTCCCGTACAACCAGAGCCCGGCGTTCGCCCTGAGTGGTGAAGGGCTCGACGGGGAGCCCCTGGAGGGTTCCTTCGACTATGTCGTCGCCATCGACTACAACCGGATCCCCGGCGCCTCACCCCTGGACCCGGAGCGTCCGCTCGGCCAGGAGCGGGGCGGCGGCATCTGGATCCATGTGGACCACGACGGCCCGACGCAGGGCTGTATCTCGCTCCCCGCGGACCGGATGAGGGAACTGCTGCAGATCCTCGACCCGGCGAAGAAGCCGGTCGTCGTGATGGGGGACGTGGAGGCGCTGGAGCGGTGAACCGGGTACGGGCGAGGGCCGGGACCGAGCTTGCGGTCCCGGCCCTCGCCGTGTGTACGTACGTGCGCCCGCTTACGCCGGCTTCTCCTCCAGGCGGGGGAACAGCACCGCGCCCTTCGTCACCGTCGCACCCACCGGGAGCTGCCCCCAGTTGCCCGCGTCCTGCACACGCTGGTCGGCCAGAGCGCCCAGGGACGCCTCGGCGCCCAGCGACTCCCACAGCTTCTGCGAGGTCTCCGGCATCACGGAGTTCAGCAGGACCGCGACACCGCGCAGCGCCTCGGCGGCCGTGTAGAGGATCGTCGCGAGGCGGGCCTGGCCCTCGGGGGAGGTGTCCTTGGCGACCTTCCAGGGCTCCTGCTCCGTGATGTAGCCGTTGACCTGCTTCACGAAGTCGAAGATCGCCAGGATGCCGGCCTGGAAGTCCAGCTCCTCGCCGATCTTCTGGTCGGCCGTGGCGACGGCCTTCGCCAGCCCCTCCTGGACCGCCTTCTCGGCGTCACCCGCGGCGGTGGCCTCCGGGAGCGCCCCGCCGAAGTACTTGCCGACCATGGCGGCGACGCGCGAGGCGAGGTTGCCGTAGTCGTTGGCGAGCTCGGAGGTGTAGCGGGCGGAGAAGTCCTCCCAGGAGAACGAGCCGTCGCTGCCGAACGCGATGGCGCGCAGGAAGTACCAGCGGTACGCGTCCACGCCGAAGTGCGAGGTAAGGTCCTGCGGCTTGATGCCGGTCAGGTTCGACTTCGACATCTTCTCGCCGCCGACCATCAGCCAGCCGTTGGCCGCGACCCGGCCCGGCAGCGGCAGACCCTGTGCCATCAGCATCGCGGGCCAGATCACCGCGTGGAAGCGGAGGATGTCCTTGCCGACCAGGTGGACGTCGGCGGGGAAGGTCCCGTCGAACTTCTCCTGGTTGGCGCCGTAGCCGACCGCCGTGGCGTAGTTGAGCAGGGCGTCGACCCACACGTAGATGACGTGCTTCTCGTCCCACGGCACCGGGACGCCCCAGTCGAAGGTCGAGCGGGAGATGGAGAGGTCCTGCAGGCCCTGCTTGACGAAGTTCACGACCTCGTTGCGGGCGGACTCGGGCTGGATGAAGCCCGGGTTGTTCGCGTAGAACTCCATCAGCTTCGGGCCGTACGCGCTCAGCTTGAAGAAGTAGTTCTCCTCCTTGAGGATCTCCACCGGCTTCTTGTGGACCGGGCACAGCTTGACGCCGTTCTCGTCCTCGATGAGGTCGCCGGGGAGCTTGTACTCCTCGCAGCCCACGCAGTACGGGCCCTCGTACCCGCCCTTGTAGACCTCGCCCTTGTCGTACAGGTCCTGCACGAACTCCTGCACCCGGTCGGTGTGCCGCTTCTCCGTCGTACGGATGAAGTCGTCGTTCGCGATGTTCAGGTGCTCCCAGAGGGGCTTCCATGCCTCCTCGACGAGCTTGTCGCACCACTCCTGCGGGGTGACGTTGTTCGCCTCGGCAGTGCGCATGATCTTCTGACCGTGCTCGTCCGTGCCGGTGAGGTACCACACCTTCTCGCCGCGCTGGCGGTGCCAGCGCGTGAGCACGTCGCCTGCGACGGTCGTGTAGGCGTGGCCCAGGTGAGGAGCGTCGTTGACGTAGTAGATGGGGGTCGAGACGTAGTACGCCGTCGCCCCCTGCTTCTCGGATCCAGTGGCCGCCATGGTCGAAATCCTAACGGCCTGCGGAAGATCAACTCACACCGATATGCGGCGCACCGGGCGCGGAGGCCCGGCGGAGACCTTTGCGAAACATCCCTTCCCGTAACAAAGACGCATCCTGGGAGGGAGTGGGCACGCATGCACGAGGCAGGGGACATCACGATGCGGGTACTGGTCGCCGAGGACGAGGAGATCCTGGCGGAGCTGGTCGCCACCGGGCTGCGGCGGGCGGGGTTCGCCGTCGACACGGTGTACAGCGGCGATGCCGCCCTCGCCTATCTGGGGCTGCACGACTACGACGTCGTCGTCCTCGACCGCGACCTGCCACGGGTGCACGGCGACGACGTGGCGCGGGGGCTCGTCGCCTCCGGCTCCCGGACCAGGATTCTGATGCTCACCGCGGCCGGTTCCATGGAGGACCGGGTCGCCGGCCTCGACCTCGGCGCCGACGACTATCTGGGCAAGCCGTTCGAGTTCCCCGAGCTGGTGTCGCGGGTACGGGCGTTGCGGCGGCGCAGCGCCCGCCCCGTACCGCCGCAGCTGGAGCGGCACGGCATCCGGCTCGACACCGTACGGCGCACCGCGTCCCGGGACGGGCGGGAGCTGGACCTCTCGCCGAAGGAGTTCTCGGTGCTGCAGCTGTTGCTGGAGGCCGACGGCGGGACCGTCAGCGCGGAGGAGCTGCTGGAGCGGGCCTGGGACGCCAACGCCGATCCGTTCACCGGGGCCGTCCGCGTCTGCATGAGCAAGCTGCGCGGGAAGCTCGGGGAGCCGGCACTGATCCGTACGGTGCAGGGCGTGGGGTACGCCCTGTGAAGCGCCCGTTGCGCGTTGGGCGTGTCCCGCGTGTCCCGCGTGTCCTGCGTGCTCCGCGCGTCCCGCACGTTCAGCACTCCACGATCCGGACGCGGATCGCGCTCGTGTACGGCGGGGTCTTCCTGGTGCTCGGGACGGCGCTGCTCGCCACCGTCAACCTCGCCTCCCGCGCGGGTACGGACTCCCAGGCGCGCGCCATCGCCCGCACGGCCGCGGTCGTCCAGCCCGGATACGCGGTGAACGGCCCCCTCATCACCCGGCGCAGACTCGGGCCGCCCACCGTCTACGACCTCACCGACCATGTCAGCGACGCGGCCGGTCATCAGCTGCTCATGTGGTCCACGGCCTCGCTGCTCGTCATGACGGCCTGCGCGGTCGGCGTGGGGTGGTGGACCGCGGGGCGGGTCCTGCGGCCCGTCCACGAAATGACCGCGAAGGCGCGCCGGCTCTCCGAGCACACCCTGCACGAACGGATCGCGTCGAGCGGCCCCGACGACGAACTGAAGGAGCTCGGCGACACGCTCGACGCGCTGCTGGCCCGGCTGGAGAAGGCGTTCGACAGCCAGCGCCGGTTCATCGCCAACGCCTCCCACGAACTGCGCACGCCGCTCGCCACCCAGCGGGCCGCGATCCAGGTCGGCCTGGACGATCCGTCCCAGGAGGATCTCGTACGGACCCGGCAGACACTCCTGGACAACAACCGGCGCAGCGAGCGGCTCATCGAGGGGCTGCTGGTCCTGGCGCGCAGCGAGCGCGGGCTCGCGGCGGGCGAACGGGAAGCGGTGGACCTGGCGCAGGTGGTGGCCGAGGAGGGAGTCCGGCACCCGGGCGTGAAGATCGATGCCGGGCCCTGTGCGGTACGGGGCAGCCGGCTGCTGCTCGCCCAGCTGGTGGCGAATCTGCTGGCCAACGCCGTCACGTACAACGTGCCCGGCGGGACGGTGGTCGTGTCCCTGGTGACGGCGGGCGACGGAGGGCTGCTGGAGGTGCGCAACACCGGGCCCGTGGTGGACGCGGCGGACATCCCCGGGCTGTTCGAGCCGTTCCGGCGGGGCGAGGGCAAGGACCGGATGGGGCGCGGGTCGGGGCTCGGTCTGTCGATCGTACGTTCTATAGCTGTGGCGCACGGCGGTACGGTCACGGCGGTGCCGGGCCCCGAGGGCGGGCTCGCCGTGACCGTACGCCTGCCGGTGGATCAGTCCTCGGTCGCCGCCGCTTCGCGGGCCGCGACCCAGGCGGGGAGGGCGGCGAGGGCCTCGCGGTAGAACGTGGTGTCCGCGACCTCGCGGGGGGCGGGGCCCGCGTGGAAGAACCCGGCGTTCGGGGCGTCCAGCTTCCGTAGGAAGTCGAAGCCCTTCGCGTCCTGGTCGCCGAACGCGACGAACTGGAAGAACAGCGGCAGCCGTGCCGCCTCGGCGAGCGCCTGCTTGGCGGGCTGCTTGGCGTCCGGCGGGCCGTCCGTCTGGAAGATCACCAGCGCCGGGCCGGTGGCCTCCGACTTCTCGTAGTGCGCGACGACCTCTTCGACGGCGCGGTGGTAGCTCGTACGGCCGAGGCGGCCGAGGCCCGCGTGCAGCTCGTCGATCCGGCCCTCGTGGTCGGTGAGGTCGACCGTGCCGGTGCCGTCGATGTCGGTCGAGAAGAAGACGACGGGGACGGTGGCGTTCTCGTCCAGGTGCGCGGCGAGGGCCAGGGTGCGGTCGCCCAGGTGCTGGGCGCTGCCGTCCTTGTAGAACGGCCGCATGGAGCCGGAGCGGTCGAGGACCAGGTAGACGGTGGCCCGCAGCCCGGTCAGCCCGTGCGCCTCCAGCCCGGTCTGGGCGGCCTTGTACGAGTCGACGAGCCCGGGCGCGCGTGACTCGACCTGGGCGAGGGGGAGGGCGGGCTCGGGGGTGACCTCGGGTGCGGGTGTGGGTGCGGGTGCCGTGTCGGCTGCCGGTTCGGCGGCGGGCGCAGCCGCCGGCTCGGGCTCGACCTCGGTGGCGGTGGGCGCGGCGACCGGCTCGGCCTCGGCAACGGGTGCAGCCTCGGGCTCGGCGGGGGCTTCGGCCTTGGCCTCGACCTTGACGGGCTCGGGTTCGGCAGCAGCCTCGACCTCGGCGGCAGCGGGCTCGACCTCGGCAACCGGTGCAGCCTCCGGCTCGGCGGGAGCCTCGGCCTCGACGGCAGCGGGCGTGGTCTCGACCTCGGTAGGAGTCTCGGCCTCGGCGGCGGGCGCAGCCTCCGGCTCCGCCTTTGCAGCGACCGGCTCGACCTCGACCTCCGCCTTCGCAGCGACCGGCTCGGCCTCTACCTCGGCGGCGACCGGCTCGACCTCTGCCTTGTCGGCGACCGGCTCGGCCTCGACCTTGTCGGCCTCAGCAGCGACCGCCTCCGCAGCCACCGGCTCCGTGACCTCAGCCTCCGGCTCCGTCGGCTTCAGCTCCGCGACCTCGACCTCGACCTCCGGCTCCGCCGGCTTCCGCTTCGGGGCCGAGCCCTGTGCCGGGACCGTGGGGATGGACGCCTTGTCGAAGGCCGCCGCCACCAGGTCCGACGCCAGACCGCTGTCGCCGGTCGCGGACCGGGGAGAGGCGGGGGCCGGTACCGAGGCCTTGGTGGCCGGGGCGGTTTCGCGCACCGGGACGGTTTCCGCAGCCGGCTCGTCCACCGTCACGGTGACCGGCTCCGACTCCGCGGGCGCGGTGCGTTCGGTCTGGGACGGGACCGTGGCCGTCGGCGCCGGCGCGTCCTGCTCCGCGCGGTCGCGGCCGAACACCTTGCGCAGCAAGCTCCGAATGCCCATGGGCGAGGCCTTTCGCGTGAGTTGGGTGCGATAAATGTCCGACCTGCGGGATTCATCCCTGGCCAGGGCGGATACGTAAGGTTAGCGGCCGGATCCGGCCGTTCGGCGGTGCGGCCCGCCCGTGGGACAACTGAGCCGCAACCGAGCCCTGACCGAGTCCTGTGCGCATGCCGTGCGGGCCTGATGTACGTCGTTCAAATGTGCCCACCTGGTCCCGAGTTGCCCTGTTGGCTTGAGCGGCCGGTGCGCCTGACAAGTGGTCAGGCGCACCGTTGTCTGTTTTATCCGCATGCGTTAACAAGAAGGGCCCTCACATGGGGAAACGATCCCGCAGAACGCGTCTTGCGGCCTGTGCCGTGGCGGCAGGGGCAATGCTTTCCGGCCTCGCACCGGCGGCCGGTGCCTCCGTAGCCCAGGCGGCCACCCGGACGGCCACCCCGGCATCCGCGACGCTCGCCGCGGACGATCCGGCACCGGGCCACGAGGGCATGCCGGACGACGGTTTCGACGACGAACCCGAGGGTGAGCAGGACGACTTCGCCGGAACCGGGTCCGGAGCAGGTACCGCCTCGGCCGCCCCGAGCGCCGCCGCTCTTGCCGCCCCCGTCCCCGGCCGGGCCGCCGACTTCAAGCTGGCGACGGGCACCGACATTTCCGGGCTCGTCACCCAACTGGACGCCGCGCTGCCCAAGCAGGGCCTCACCGAGCTGATGGAACAGGCCAATCGGCCCGCCGGCTGGGAGGGGGCCTGCGGAACCGCCGGTATCTACGGTTCCGATCTGGCGGTCAACCACCGCGTCTGCTGGCAGAGCGACGACGCCACCTCCTCGGAGTGGGTACCGCAGGCCATCACCGGGGTCTCGGACGCGCAGGAGGACGAGGACTGGGGCACGTCGAACGCCGAGCCGATCGCCGTGGCCGGCTACGACGCGGAGAACCCGGGCGCGCGTGCACCGCACTAGAGTCGGTTGCATGGTTTCCGGTGAGGCGCCGCAGGCGGAGGGAAGCGTTCGGGTCGACGTCTGGATCTGGTCGGTCCGGCTGACGAAGACCCGTTCGCAGGCCGCTGCCGCCTGCCGCGCGGGACATGTGAAGGTCGCCGGCGAGCGTGCCAAGCCCGCCCAGGCGGTGCACGTCGGCGACGAGGTACGGCTCCGGCACGCGGGCCGGGACCGGATCGTCGTCGTGTCGAAGATCGTGAAGAAGAGGGTCGGCCCTCCGGTGGCGGCGGAGTGCTTCGTCGACAACAGCCCGCCCCCGCCGCCGCGCGAGGCGGCGATCCAGGTTCCGGTACGGGACCGGGGTGCGGGGCGGCCGACAAAGCGGGACCGGCGGGAGATGGAGCGGTTGCGGGGGGCGGGCCCCACGGGGTGACGCGGAGAGCGCGGCTACGGCTGCGGTGAGGCGATCGCCCTCGCCGCAGCCACCTCCTGGCGCAGGGGTGCCAGGACCCCCTCCTCGTCGCCCGGCAGTTCCGCGCGTACGCCGACCAGGGTCTCGCTCGTACGTATCCCGTCCGCCAGTTCCCGCAGTTGCTGCTGGATCCCGGCCACCTCCGCGACCGGCGGTTCCGGTGCTCCGTGGTTGACGCGGACCCGGGCCGCCGTCGTCGCGTCCACGATGCGTTCGACCGCGACGACCAGCGGCCACCAGGCCGCGGCCCGGGTGCCGACCGGGGGCGGTTCCGTCAGGGCGCGCTGGAATTCGGAACGTACGACGGACAGGTCGCGGTAGATGCGGCGCCGGGCCCGCACCCGCTCCGCCCGGTCGCCGGAGCCGCCCGGCTCGAATGCGTACGCCACATAGTCGGCGATGTCCGCCACCGCGTCCGCGAGCCGGTGGCCGACCCGGACGTGCCAGCTCTCCGGCCACAGCAGATAGCCCGCCACCAGCACGATGGCGCAGCCGATCAGGCTGTCCAGGAAGCGCGGCCAGACCAGATGGACGCCCTGGTGGTTCAGCAGATCGGACAGGAGCAGGATGACCGGGGTGATGGCCGCGGTCTGGAACGCGTACCCCTTCGCCGTGAGTGCCGGGATCAGCGCGGCGAGCACCACCATCGCCGGCACGTCCCACCAGCCGATAGGCACCTCGGCGAGCACCGGTGCGGCGATCACGAGACCGGCCGCTGTGCCCACCGAGCGCAGCACGGCCCGCGAGAACACCGAGCCGAAGTCCGGCTTGAGGACGAACGTGACGGTCAGCGCGACCCAGTAGGAGCGCTCCACCGGGACCAGCGAGGTCAGTGCCTGGGCCAGGCCGATGCAGAGGGCCAGACGCAGCCCGTACCGCCACGAGGACCCGGAGAGCAGCACGTCGCGCGTCGTCCGCCGAATCCGTGCCCCGAGCGCGGCCGGGCGTCCGAGCCGGTCGTCGACGTTGTACGGGTCGGGGTCGGCCTTGTGCACGACGGACGCCGCGTGCCGCAGCGCGCTGTCCACCGCCCGGGTGGCGGGTGAGTCCGGGGCGGGCAGGGTGAGTTCGGCGCCGCCGGTGCGGCTCTCCTCGACGGCGGCGGCCAGTTCACGTACCGCCGCCGGGATCTCGTCCGGGAGCGGGCACCGCCGGACGTGCACCGCCGACGCCGCCTCGACGAGCGGGATGACGACATTGAGCTGGGCGAGCAGCCGCACCATGGCGTTGCTGCGGCCGTGGTAGCGGGCCCGGCGGGCCAGGATCAGGTCGTAGGAGGTGTTGAGGGAATGGGTGACGGCCTGCCGCTGCTCCTCGTACGCGTCGGTGCCTGCGGCGGCGAGCATGTCGGCGACCGAGAGGTAGGTGTCCGCGACCGCGACCCGTTCCGGCAGTTTCCGCCGCAGCGGCCACGCCAGCAGCGACATGGTGAGGACGAACAGGCCGCCGACCGTCAGCAGCAGCGGCGCCACCCACCAGGGGTTCGGCATCGGGAGCCCGGCGCCGACCACCGCGTCGAGCAGGAGCAGCAGACCGGACACGGAGGCGACGGCGCCGATCGTCGACATCATTCCGGAGACCAGACCGACGAGGGTCAGCGCGGCGACGGCCGCCCAGCCGGTCCCGAACACCAGCGTGCCGAGCATGATGCCGAGCGCGCCGAAGAGCTGCGGTACGGCGATGTTGAGGATGCGCATCCGGTACGCGTCGGCAGTGTCGCCGATGACGCCGGAGAGCGCGCCCATGGAGACGAGTGCGCCGTACGCGGGCCGGTCCAGCGCGAAGCCGACGGCGAGCGGTGCGGCCAGGGCGATGGAGGCGCGGACGGCCGCGGCCCAGGGGATGCGGGCGGCCGACCGGGGGCGAAGTCCGCTCACCAGCCAGGGCGGTGGTGCCGCACGCCTGCGTCCCGATTCCGCCTCCGTGCCGGTCAATGCGTCCCCCTGCGTCGTGCGTTCAGCCCCGGTAGCCCTCGACCTCGTCGGCCGGCCGGACCTTCGCCGCGGACGGGTCCTCGCCGAACTCACTGAGGGCGCGGCGCTGTCGCAGCAGGTCCCAGCACTGGTCGAGCCGGACCTCCACCGTACGCAGGCGGGACTTCTCGTCTTCGGTCAGGCCCATGTCCTGGGCGGAGCGGTCGCGCAGGTTCCGTTCCTCGGAGATGAGCCCGCCGATGTTGTCGATGATGTCGCGTTCCTGGTCGTCCATGACGCCTCCTTCGGGGATCGGTGTACGCACGGGGCTCGGAGGCGGGGCTCAGAGCACGATGACCGTCTTGCCGCGTGCGCCGCCCGTCCGGTTCCGGTCGAGGGCCTGCGGGGCCTTCTCCAGCGGGAGCTCGATGTCGATGGGCACGCGCAGTACGCCCTCGGCGGCGCCCTCGGCCAGGACGTCGAGCAGGACCGGGGTGGGTTCGAGCCGGAAGTCGATGCCGGTCACGTCCGCGGGAAGGGCGGCCCCGGCGGCGACGCCCCGGGTGGTGAGGGCGATCCCGCCGCCGCGTACCAGCGCGGCATGGGCGGCGAAGGTGTCCGGGGTGGTGGAGACCAGGTCGACGAGTGCGTCGACGCCGTCCGGGCAGGTCTCCCGTACCGCCGCTTCGAGGGAGCGGTCCGTGGTGTCGATCGTGACGGTGGCGCCCAGGGCCGTCATCCGCTTGCGTTCGTCGCCGCGCACGGCCGCGAGCACGCGTACGTCGCGGGCCGACGCGAGCTGGGTCAGATAGCTGCCGACGCCGCCCGCCGCCCCGATGACCAGCAGGCTCTCGTGGCCGCGGAGCACCGCGATCTCCAGGATCTGGGCAGCAGCCATTCCGGCGGACGGCAGCGCCGCCGCGGTACGGAGGGGGAGGCCGTCCGGGACGAGGGTGATGGCGGAGTCCTGCGGTACGGACACGTAGTCGCAGTACGTACCGGCGCCGGCCGCGGGCCCGGCCACCCGGCCGAAGACCTGGTCGCCGACCCGGAAACGGTTCTCGCCGCTGCCGATCATGTCCACCCGGCCCGCGAAGTCCACGCCCACGACCAGCGGGAACACCCGCGGGGTGAGGCTGTCGTCCAGGGAGTCCTGTGCGGCCTGCCAGTCGCACGGGTTGAGTGCGGCGTACTCGATCCTGACCCGTACCTCACCGGCTTCCGGCTCGGGCTTGGGTATCTCGACCAGTGCGGGGTCGGCTCGGAACGCGCTGACGGCTATGGCTCGCATATGGAAGACCTCTCAGTCGTCCCCGATCCGGCAGTCACGAGAACCACTCTTCCCCGGCCTGCCTGTCGCCGCACGTCGAACCGGGTCCGGTACGGATCCTGCCTGTCGCCGCACGTCGAACCGGGTCCGGTACGGATCCTGCCCGTCGCTCCACGTCGAACCGGGTTCGCTACGGGCCCTGCGCGCCGCCGCACGTCGAACCGGGTCCGCTACGGGCGCTGCCCGCCCTGCCCGCCGCCGTGCACTCCGCGCGCCGTCCACACCCGCCCGAGCACCGCGCACAGCGCCACCGCCAGCCCCACACCGAACACGATCCACACCGTCGTGCGCAGCGAGCTCGTCAGCGCGTCGTACACCGCCGCCGCACCGCCCGTCTCGCTGTCCGGCACCCCGGACAGCACCCGGTCGCGGGCGACCGCGATCCCCACGCGCAGGACGAGCGCCCCCAGCGCGAAGCCGAACCCGGCCACCGCCGTGGCCGAGAGCGCGGCGAGCGCGGAGCGCCTGCGCCCGGGGCCGCCGCGCACCCAGGCCACGGCCACGGTCAGTACGGCGAACACGACCGTGCCCACGGCAGGCCAGATGCTGCCGGCCCGAAGCCACCGGAAGGTCTGGCGGAACTGGTCGGCGCGGTCGGCGGAGACGATCGTGATGTCGGTGTGCTGAACCGGGATCAGGTTGGCGAGCAGCACCCCGTTCTCCTCCAGGTTCTGTTTGACCTGCTCCGTCATCGGCGCCAGATCGATGGTCACGGCATCGCCGGTGTTGCCGTTCAGCGCGGCGGTCACGGCCTCGTGGGCGGTGCGGTTGGCGGCGTTCCACGCAGCCTGGAAGGCGTCGGTGGTGGTGAAGGACATCACCGCCTCGTGCAGGAAGTCCCGCACGGTGCTCTGGAGCGGCCCGGCGTCGATCTGCTTCATCGCCCCGTCGGTGATGAGGTCGCTGACGGTGCTCTGTACCTCGGGGTCGGCGGCGAGCGGGGCCACCGCGGCGACGTAACGGTCCGTGTTGTCGATCTCCAGATCCACCCAGGCGGAGAGTGCGCTCAGCGGGACGAGGACGGCGAGCAGCACCAGCACCACCACCGCCAGAGCCGCCGAGAGATACGTCCGCACCCCTCCAGGGAATCCCGTACGGGAGCGGCGCGCCCCGGGCCCTGCGCCATCCGAGTTGCCGGGCGGCGCGGCCGGGTGTGCTCTGGTAGGGAAAAGGGGCGACGGAAGGAGTTCTCCGCCATGGCCACTCATGCAGCAATGCCGACCCGCGGACGGACCGGGGACAAGTCACGGGCACGTGGGCACAGCGCCCGCGCCTGGGCCATCCCCGTCACGCTGGGTGCCGCGTACGGTCTCTACGCGTCGTTCATCCTGCGCAACAACGGCGCGAGCGGCGGCCGGCAGTTCTGGTACGGCCTGATCGGTGCGGTGGTGCTCGCCGTTCTCTGCTTCGCGCTGGGCCGCATCCAGCACACCATGCTGCCCCTGGTGCGGGCGGTGGCGTACGGCGCGCTGACAGCCGCGGCGATCGGCCTGCTCGTCGGGCTGACCGATTCGAGCGTGCTGCGGTCCTCGGCACTGGGACTGGCGGTCGGCCTCGGGATGTTCATCACCACCTTCTACATCTTCTACACGCGAGAGGAGACGTGAGCGCGTCTCCCGCCGCAGTGAGAAGCCCCCGGCAAGAGAGGACGGGCCCGCGCAGAGCGCGGGCCCGTCCTCTCTTGCCCACAGTTGCGGTCAGTCGCGTACGACCGTCACCGGGCACGGTGCGTGCTGGGTGACATGGAGGCTGACCGAGCCGAGCAGGGTCGCCTTGAAGCCGCTGTAGCCGCGAGCGCCGACGACCAGCAGGTTCGCGCCCTTGGCACGCTCCAGCAGGGACTGGGCCGGGTTGCCGATCACCACGATCTTGCTGACCGTGGCCGCGCCCTCGGCGCCCAGGGCCTCCTCCAGCGTCTCGGTGAGGGCCACGGTCGCGACGGCCTGCGGATCGAAGTCCTCCGGCATGCCCGGCATCATGGACGCCCAGCTGGTCGAGGGGTACTCCCAGCTGTTGACGGCCTCCACCGTGTCACCGGTCAGTTCCGCCTGGCGTACGGCCCAGTGCAGCGCCTTGATCGACGACTCGGAGCCGTCAACGCCCACTACGATCCTGCCCATCTCTGCCTCCAGCTCGGTTCGGCTCAGTGCGCAGAGGCGTCGTGCGAGAAAACCTCGCACGACGCATCTTTCGGTCCAACTCTAATCAAACCGGACAGGGCTTCGGGTGGCGGGTTCGCTCGAGCAGGCTCAGTCCAGCCGGAGGTCGGCGAGCTGCTGCTCGAATGGCACGACCTCGTCGTCGAGCCCGAGCGCCCTCGGCGCCCCGGAGGCCGCCCGGCCGCCCGCGATCATGGTCGCGAGCTCGCCACCGGCACGCCGGATGCGGGACGGCAGGCCGTCGGTGTACTCGTCGCCGGACGAGCCCCAGTCCTCCGAGGCCGCGTACACGGAGGTCGGTACGACGGTGGCCCGCAGGTAGGCGAAGAGCGGACGCATCGCGTGTTCCAGGACGAGCGAGTGGCGGGCGGTGCCGCCCGTCGCCGCGATGACGACGGGCTTGCCGGTCAGCGCCGTGTTGTCGATCAGGTCGAAGAACGACTTGAACAGTCCGCTGTACGAGGCGGTGAAGACGGGCGAGACGGCGATCAGGCCGTCCGCCTCCGTCACCTCCTTGATCGCCTCGTCCAGGGTGCTCGGCGGGAACCCGGTGACCAGGTGGTTGGCGATGTCGACGGCCAGATCGCGCAGATCGATCACCCGGACCTCGACCGTGCGGTCCTGCTCGGCCATCAGGCGCTCGCGGGCGGCGCCGGCCAGCCGCTCGGCCAGCAGCCGGGTCGACGAGGGGCTGCTCAGCCCGGCCGATACGGCGACGATCCTCAGGGGCTCGGTGGCGAACACGCTGGACGTGGTGGACACGGTGGTCAGGCCTCCTTCGTGGCCGTGCGGGCGGCGACGGCCGGGTGTACGGGGGCGGAGTCCGGGACTCCGGCCGGCCGCAGGTTGGCGAACTCCTTGCGCAGCACCGGGACGACCTCCTCGCCGAGGAGGTCGAGCTGCTCCAGGACCGTCTTCAGCGGCAGTCCCGCGTGGTCCATCAGGAACAGCTGGCGCTGGTAGTCGCCGACGGCGTCCCGGAAGGACAGGGTCCGCTCGATGACCTCCTGCGGGGAGCCGACGGTCAGCGGGGTCTGCCGGGTGAAGTCCTCCATCGAGGGCCCGTGCCCGTAGACCGGCGCGTTGTCGAAGTACGGACGGAACTCCCGTACCGCGTCCTGCGAGTTCTTCCGCATGAACACCTGGCCGCCGAGGCCGACGATGGCCTGCTCGGCGGTGCCGTGCCCGTAGTGCGCGTACCGCTGCCGGTAGAGGTTCACCATCTTCTTGGTGTGCTCGATGGGCCAGAAGATGTTGTTGTGGAAGAAGCCGTCCCCGTAGTACGCGGCCTGCTCGGCGATCTCCGGGGAGCGGATGGAGCCGTGCCAGACGAACGGCGGGACGCCGTCCAGCGGGCGCGGGGTCGCGGTGAAGGACTGCAGCGGCGTACGGAACTTGCCCTCCCAGTCGACGACGTCCTCGCGCCACAGCTTGTGCAGCAGGGCGTAGTTCTCGATGGCGAGCGGGATGCCCTGGCGGATGTCCTTGCCGAACCAGGGGTAGACCGGTCCGGTGTTGCCGCGGCCCATCATCAGGTCGACGCGGCCGTCCGCGAGGTGCTGGAGCGTCGCGTAGTCCTCGGCGATCTTCACCGGGTCGTTGGTGGTGATCAGCGTCGTGGACGTGGACAGGATCAGGTTCTCGGTGCGGGCGGCGATGTAGCCGAGCGTGGTCGTCGGGGAGGACGGGACGAACGGCGGGTTGTGGTGCTCACCGGTCGCGAAGACGTCCAGGCCGACCTCCTCCGCCTTCTGGGCGATGGCGATGGTGGCCTTGATCCGCTCGTGCTCGCTCGGTGTCCTGCCGGTCGTGGGGTCGGTGGTGACATCTCCGACGGTGAAGATCCCGAACTCCATGGCGCCCGCCTCCAAGTTTGTTGAACATTGAACTATCTGAACACACCCTACAACGGGTCACCCCCCTGACCTATTCCGCCGGGGAGGGCCGGGGTGGTGCGTACCCTGGACGGGTTGCGGAGGCCGGGCGCCTCCGGCCGGACGGAGGCAGGGCTGTGGGCGAGAGCGGCGAGAGCGAGCGCTGGAAGGAACGCGGCGTAGCGCTGCGCGTCTTCGTGTACGTCTTCGCCACGCATCTCTTCGCAGGCTTCATCTGGATCCTCTTCTACGTGGGCGAGCACGCCAAGAAGTGAGCGGGCGGCGCGTGGCAGCGCCCGGGGCGCGCGGAGGACGTAGACCTTCGGTCGCAGGAGTCCGGTCGCGGGGACCAGGACCGTGTGCCGATGCGGGCGGGGGGCCGAATGCCTACGCTGCGGGCCTCGGTGCGCAGACGGGCGTGCCGCTGTCAGGGAGGAGCACCACCGTGCCGTTCACCGGCCAGAGCCATATTCGTCTTGCCCGGCCGTCCCGGGACCTCGCCGCCGCCGAGCGGTTCTGGGTGGGCGGACTCGGACTGAGCGTGCTGTTCCGCGCCGAAGCGGGACGGGAGCCCGGTGCGCACGATCTGCTCATGGTGGGGCTGCCGGATGCCTCCTGGCACCTGGAGCTCGTGCACGGCGGCGACCACCCCGTAGATCCGCGCCCCACCGACGAGGACCTGCTCGTCCTCTATCTCGATGAGCCCGTGCCGGACGAGATGGTGGAGCAGCTGCAGGAGCACGGGGGCAAGCGCGTCCTGTCGCCGAATCCGTACTGGAACGAGTGGGGCGTCACCGTCGAGGACCCGGACGGATACCGGCTCGTCCTGTGCAGGCGCGGATGGTCCAACTCCTGAGGGGCCGGACAGGGAGGCGAGGGAAAACGCGAGGTGGTGTGGCGGGCGGTAGTCGCTACACTCGGTCCATGACCTCCGTACCGTGCCGGAACTGGTGGCGCTCCTTCTAGGAGCGGCCACCTCATCAGCACGGGATCAGGGCCGTTCGATATGGACGGCCCCTTTTTCATGCCCTTCTGCGGTACGAAACCGAGCCCGTGGGCCGTCCTCCACGCACACACCATCGCGAGGAGAGATCCATGACCGTCACGGACACCACTGCCGACACCGACACCGACACCGACACCGACACCCTCACCGACCCGGCCGGGCTGCGTGCCGCCGAGCTGGAGGAGCAGGTCCGGAGGACGCCCGAGCGGTTCCGCGTCCTGACCGGTGACCGGCCCACCGGGGCGCTCCATCTCGGGCACTACTTCGGCACGCTCCACAACCGGGTGCGGCTCCAGGAGCTCGGGGTGGACGTCTTCGTCCTCGTCGCCGACTACCAGGTGCTGACCGACCGGGACGTGGCCGAGCGGCTCACCGAGATCACGGAGGGGCTGTTGCTGGACTACCTGGCCATCGGGATCGACCCGGAGCGCTCGACGGTCTTCAACCACAGCGCCGTGCCCGCGCTCAACCAGCTGATGCTGCCCTTCCTCAGCCTGGTCTCCGTCGCCGAGCTGGGCCGCAATCCCACGGTCAAGGACGAGATCGCGCACTCCCGGCAGTCGGCCGTCAGCGGGCTCATGTACACGTATCCGGTGCACCAGGCTGCCGACATCCTGTTCTGCAAGGGCAATCTGGTGCCGGTCGGGCGGGACCAGCTGCCGCATCTCGAAGTGACGCGGACCGTCGCGCGGCGGTTCAACGAGCGGTACGGAGAGGTGTTCCCCGAGCCGGACGCGCTGCTCTCCGCCGCGCCGCTCCTTCTCGGCACCGACGGCACCAAGATGAGCAAGAGCCGCGCCAACTCCATCGCGCTGGGCGCCGACGCGGACGAGACGGCCCGGCTGATCAAGGGCGCGAAGACGGATGCCGAGCGGCACATCACGTACGAACCGGAGACCCGGCCCGGGGTGTCGTCGCTCGTGCTGCTGGCGGCTCTCTGTCTGGACCGCGATCCGCGCGTCGTGGCCGAGGAGATCGGTGGCGGTGGCGCGGCTGTCCTCAAGCGGACGGTCACCGACGCCGTCAACAGCAAGATGGCGCCGATCCGGGCCCGGCGGGCGGAGTACGCGCAGGACATGGGGTACGTACGGTCGGTGCTCCGGGCCGGCAACGAGCGTGCCAATGAGATCGCCGGGGCGACGCTGGACGAGGTGCGGGGGGTGATGGGCGGCGGGCTGTAGGCCCCGGACTCCGGTCGGTCCGCCGTCGGCCGGGCGCCCCGTGCCGCCACGTCCAGGATCAGTGCCGCGATGTTCCAGGCGTCGTCCGCGCCGCTGTGGTGGCGGCCCTCCAGGGGGAGTCCCGCGATCCGCAGGGCCTGGGCCATGCCTGGGCGTCTGCGCAGGCCCTAGCTGTCGGTGAAGGGGAGCTCGGCGTTCGTGTGGCGGTGGCCGAACGGGTACCGGGACGCGCACCGGCACCCGGATTTCGCGGGTCCGCCGTACGTCCGACGGCTCAGCGGCGCGTCAACGAGCGGCGTCTGCGCAGCAGTTCGGCCAGGCCCCGGCGGGTCGCGGCGATCACCACGCGGTCCTCGGGGCGCAGTACGTACCCGGGGTGCAGGTCCCAGACCAGGCCCGACGGGCGGTTGGGGGAGGCGGGGGTGGCCGTGGTCAGATCCCGGCGGCGATCCTGAGGCGGGGTGGCGTCCAGGGCCAGGACCCGCCAGGCGCCCGCTTGGAACGCCTGCTCCACCGTGCGGCCCTCCAGCTGCGGGTACCCCGCCACCTCGATCGCCGCGAACAGCATCACCTTCCGCTCGACCGGTATCGCGCCCAGGATCTGCCGGCCCATCATGGCGCCCGCGAAGGCCGGGGCGGCCAGATGGGAGACGGAGCGGGAACGGGTCAGGGCCTGCGGGTGGGCGGTGCGAAGGGTGCGGTAGACGGCGGTGGCGAACTCGTCGTCGAACAGGCGCAGTGCGACGCGCAGGTCCGGCTTGACCGAGCGGGCGTACAGCGCGGCTTCCAGGTTGGTGGTGTCGGAGCTGGTCAGGGCGAGAAGCGCGCGGGAGCGCTGGATCTTCGCCGCCTCCAGTACGCCCTCCTGCGTGACGTCACCGAGGACCACCGGTACGTGCAGCCGCCGGGCCACGGGGATTCCGCGCGCGTCCGGGTCGTCCTCCACGCACACCACGGGAATGCCGAGCTCATGCAGCCGGACGAGGACCCGCGTACCGACCTTGCCGAGGCCGAGCAGTACCACATGGCCGGACAGGCCTCGTGGCGGGCGGCGCAGGGACGAGGCCGTGCGGAGCGATCCGAAGGCCTCCAGCACACCCGCCACGAGCAGCGGCAGCAGCATCAACCCGGCTACACCCGACAGGAGTTGGATCACCTGACGGGCCATGGAGTCACCGATCGCCGGGTCGCCCATCGCGAACAGGTCCAGCAGCGTCAGATACGTGGCGTGCACCGGGTCGTCCCCGGTGGTGAGCGTGGACGCGACGGCGAGGCCCAGCACGGCCAGGCCGACACCCAGCGCCGACCAGCGCAGCCGCCGGGAGAAGAACTGGCTGAGCGGTGCGCCCCTGCCGCCGCCCATCCGGGACGGCGGACCGGCCGGGCCTGCCTGGCTGACCGCCTCCAGGACGACCGTGCGACGCCCCGTCGCTGCGGCCACCTGCCGTTCGTCGGGCAGGAGTTGGGGGCCTTCGTCGCCGCTGCTGTCGGAACCCTCGGTGCCCGCCGGGTCATGGGTGGTGGAGGAGAGCAGCGCGAGGGTGCACAGGCCGGGGTCGGCGATCCGGCCGTCCTCGGGCGGGGTGCGTTCGGCGGCGCGCAGCAGCAGACCTTCCGCCTGGATGACCTTGCTGGAGCCGGTGAGGGCGGTCGCCGCGAGGGCGGGCGCGGCCGTGTCGGCGTCGGAGAGGACGGTGGTCGATGCGTCCAGCTCGGTCGGGTCCAGGCCGGGTGCGGCGACGGCGGCGGCCTGGTCGAGCAGGGTCTCCAGATACTGGCCCAGCTTGCGGTTGTAGAGCCGGATGACCAGCCGGACATGGGGGTTGAGGCGGCGGGCGGTCAGCGCGGCGCGGATGTTGCGCTCGTCGTCGTCATAGACCAGGGCCAGTGCGGCGGCCGATTCGATGCCCGCCTCCTCGAAGGCCTCGTCGGACGGTTCCGGTGCCTCCAGGATGCGTACCGCCTCGACCCCGGCGTTGGTGTCGCCGTCCCCGGGAGCACCCGTGGACCCGTTCCCGCCGTTCCCGCCGTTCCCGCCGTTCCCGCCGTTCCGGTTCACCGCCTGCGACATCCGGCCGAACAGGGCCGCCGCCCGGCCACGCCCGGTCAGCGGCAGCTCCGGCCGGTGCGCGTCACGTCCCGGCGGCAGTACGAGGGTGACCCGCTCTCCGTACACATAGCGCAGCTCCACGGCGAGCCGCTGGGCCAGTGCGTCGTCACCGCAGACGACCATGTGTCCGCTGAGCGGGGAGCGTTGGGGCTGTTGGGGAAGTGTAGACACGAGACCCAGCATGCCTTGCTCCTCTCCGTCGTACCCGCCCGGTCAGTGATCTTCCTGCGGAACGGAGGCCGACGGCGCCGCGTGCCGGGCCTGCGGGCCGGCGAGCAGATGGCGCGGGTCCGCGACCCGGACGATCGCCGACTCGACCGCCGCGATCCGGTCCGCGAGCAGCCCCAGCGCGGCGACCGCCCGGGTCACCGGGTCGCCGTCCGGGCCGCCGAGCGCCTGCGTACGGACATAGGAGGCAGTGATCGCGGACCAGCGCGCGGACTGCTCGGCGGTGAGACGGCCGCGCAGCGCGGCGAGTTTCAGCAGATTGGACTCCGCGCCCGTGGTCAGCGTCTGGGCCTCGCCCGCGTAGTGGTCGTCGATGACGGCGAGGAGTTCCGCGTCGTTCATCACCGGCACGATCCGCTCGGCGATCTTGTTCATGTTGCGGTACGAGCCCTGCAGCCGGAACGGCGGCTCGGTGCGCGTCGCGTCCGTCTGTGCGGCCGAGGCGATGTACGCGGCGTTCACGGCCAGCACCGTGTCCCGGGCGGTCAGCAGATGGCGCAGGACCGACACGATCCGGTCCACCTCGGCAGGCGCGTAGGGGTGGTCGAGCCGGTCCGCGCGGGCTGCCTGGCTGGTCCCGGAGGCGAGCCGTACGAACAGGGCGAGATCGTCGCGGGAACGCCCGGCGAGCGGGGCCAGCACCGGGTTGGCGGTCAGCGCGTTCTCGATGAAGCTCAGCGCGAAGACGTCCTCGCGGCCGCTCAGCACCTCGCCGAGATTCCATACGTCGGCCCGGTTGGCGAGCATGTCGGGGATACGGAACCGCGCCCCCGACTCGGTGTACGGATTGCCCGCCATGCACACCGCGAACCGCTTGCCCCGCAGGTCGTAACTGCGCGGTTCGCCGTCCCGTACGCCTTCGATCCGGCGGGTGGCGTCGCAGAGCGGAATGAACTTCTGGAGCAGTTCGGGCGAGGTGTGCTGGATGTCGTCGAGGTAGAGGAGCGTGTTGTTGCCCGTCTCCAGGGCGAAGTTGATCTTCTCGATCTCCTGGCGGGCGGTCGCGGAGCGCGCCTGCGCAGGATCGAGGGAGGTCACGTCGTGGCCGAGGTTCGGTCCGCTGATCTTGACGAGGACCAGGCCGAGCCGGTCGGCGACGTACTCCATGAGCGTCGTCTTGCCGTAGCCGGGCGGCGACACGAGCAGCAGCAGGCCCTGCGAGTCGGTGCGCCGGCCGGCGTCGGCGGTGCCGAGCTGCTTGGCGAGACTGTCGCCGATCAGCGGCAGATACACCTCGTCCAGGAGTCGGTTGCGGACGAACGCCGACATGACGCGCGGCCGGTGGTCGTCCAGCCGCAGCCGGGCACGCTCGGCTGCCACGAGTGCGGTGCGATGGCGCTGATAGGCACGGAATCCGGGGACGGTGGTGGTGCGGAACCCGTCGGTGCGGGCGAGGAGTTCATCGAGGCGGACGGTCAGCCGGCCCCGGTCGATGCGCGGGTGCGTGCCGAGCAGGCCGTCCACGGTCGCGGTGAGCGGCGCCTCGCACTCGTACCGGGCGAGCACGGGCTCCGGGCAGAGTTCCACGGCGACGGCCTCCGCCAGGTCGCCCGCGTCGATCTCCGTACCGCTCGCGGCGGCGTACGAGGCGAGCCATCCCTCGACCAGCTGGCGCCGGGCCGGGAGGTCGTCGTGGAGAGCGGCGAGGTCCTCGTCGTACGCCGAAGAGTCCGTCGTACGACGGAACTTGTCCAGAAACGTGCGGGCGGCGGCGCTCGTGACGAATCCGGCCGGGCCGCTCGTCAGCTCCTCGAAGAGATACGCGGCGACGGCGGGGGCCCCGTCGCCCCCGATGACCTCCGCCCACTCCTCGTGAAGCGTGGCGACGGCCGGGGAGAGGCCGAACGTCTCACGGGCGCGGGCCAGCGAGAGGGCCCGCCGGGTCCAGGAGGTGCGCCGGGCCTCGTCCGTCCCGTACGCCCAGAAGAGCTGCGCCGCCGCTCGTACGGCGGGCGGGCAGCGCAGCAGTCCGGCCCCGGCGTGCAGCCCCAGCAGGGTGGTGAGGATGGCGGTGGCGTCCTCGTCGTGGACACCGCGCTGGTAGCCCTCGTCGTACGCGGACGCCGCCGACTCCCGCACCAGAGAGGTCAGTTCGGACCCGTTCAGGGTGGCGAGGGTGTCGGCGCCCTGCTCGTCCAGGAGCCGGGCGGCCAGATGCTCGGCGCGGTAGACGTGCGGGGACTCCGAGGGCAGCGTCCGGTCCCAGTACGGGCGGGTCGCCTCGAAGGCCGGGTCGGTGACCGGCGCCCGGTAGTCCGTGCCGGTGAGGGCGAACGCGAGCCGGTCCCCGTGCGGGACGAGCGTCAGGTCGAACGGCTGGGTGTTCACGGCGAACCGGTGCCGGCCGAGACGGATCGTGGCGCCGCCGTCCGCGTACAGCTCGCTGCGGTCGCGCAGGGCCCGCCCGGCCTCCTGGCGGGCGGCCAGCAGCTGCCCGTCCAGCTCCTCGGCGCGCACCGGGTCGCCGAGTTCCCGCAGTTCGTCCGCGGTGCGGCGCACCTTGACGACCATCGGGTCGGAGGCGAAGTACGTGTGGACGGCGTCCAGGTCGGGCAGGGTGGCCAGCCGCCGGGAGACCGTTTCCAGGACCCGGGCCGCCGAATCCGCCAGCCGCTCCGCCCGCCGGGCCCGGGCGTCCTGCAACGTCTGCTTACGGGCCGAGAACGCCTCGTACACCTCCGTCCGCCGCCCGGCCAGCTCGTCGAGAAAGTCGTCGAACTCCGCGAACCGCGACTCCAGGTTCTCCAACTGGAGCAACAGCCTGGCCAGTTGTTCATCACAGGCGTCCGGGGTGTCCGCCGCGGCCAGTGCCCCCGTGACGGCCTGCCCCAGCAGTGCGAACTCGGCGGCGAACTCGGCGCGGCCCTCGTGGTCCAGGAGCTCGCGGCGGCGCGCGTCGAGAGTGGCGCGGGCCCGGTTGACCCCGCCGAGGACCTCCGCGATCCGCTCCAGGACCGACGTACGGACCGTCGCGTCACCGATGTTGATCCCGGCCACGACATCCGTGACGGTGCCGAGGCCCTGCGTCATCTCCGTCAGCCGGTCGCCGAGCGCCGAGGCGTCCACGACGGTGGTGAGCGCGGACGCCTCGGCGGCCAGGCGCGCGACGTCCTCGTGGTAGCCGGCGAACGCATCGTCCCGGCCGAGGAACGCGACAGTGCGCCGGTCGGCCGATTCGATGTCGGCGGCGGTGGCGGCGGTGAGCTCGGCGATCCGCTCGGTGTCCGCGTACCGCATCTCGGCGAGCGTCGCCAAATGACCGTGCGCGCGGCGGAGTTCGGTGAGCTGGGCGACCCAGGCGGCGGCCGAGCGCGGAGCCTCGCCACGGATGCGGCGGACGAGAGCGGTGAGCCGGTCGGCCGTCTCGCTGAGCGCGTCGGCGGCCTGCCGGGTCAGCTCCTGGACCGTTTCGAACTCGGTGAGGAACTGCTGTGCGGTGGCCCGCAGCTCCGCCAACGGGGCAGCAAGCGCGCCCAGTTCGGAATCGGTCAGCCAGTGGTAGCGGTCGGTGGCGCGGGTGCAGTCCGCGACCAGCTGCGCGTACACGGCGGCGGTCGGTGTCGTCTCGGCGGCGCTGTGCGCGAGCGCCAGACAGTCGGAGATGCCGCGCACCAGATCGGCGTTGCCGACCCGGGCGAGCGGACCGGTCCCGGCGGGGCGGGAGGCGGCGTAGGTGTCGGAGACGTACGGGGTCCGCCAGCGCTGCAACGGGTGGACCCGGGCCGGTTCGTCGCCCGTGGCGCTACCCCGCAGGAGGACGAGCGTGCCGGTGTCCAGCAGGGCGTGGCCGCGGCCCTGGAGGGGAGTGGCGACTTCCTGCCGGATCAGGTTGTAGGGCAGGAGCAGACTGCGGCCGTCGTCGGGGGAGCGGAAGACGTAGAGGACGTCCTCGCCGTTCGGGGAGCGGACCGCGCCCTCGAAGACCGGGTCGGTGAGCGGCTCGGCGATGTCGAAGGTCTTGGCGGTGCCGGTGGTGAGGTAGTAGCCGCCGGGGAAGATGATCCCCTGGTCCTCCGGGAGCCGGTGGCAGGCGGGCCCGATGAGGTCCAGACGCAGGACCGTGCCGAGCAGCGTGTTGAAGACCAGGTACCGCCAGGACTCCTCGTTGTACGGGCGGACGCGGAGCAGGATCAGCGGGCCGATCACGGCATGCTCGACATCCGCGTCGGCGAGGGACTGGAGGGGTTCGGTGACCGGCTCCTCGTAGATCCCGTCGGGGGTGTCGGTGTCGTTGACCGTCTTGACGGTGAGGGTGCCGCCGAGCGTGTCGACGAAGAGGACGGCGTCCGTGCCGTCACCGCCCCCGCCCACGGCGATGTGCGGGTGCCGGCCGAGGACGTGGGACCCGCGGCCCGCGACGGTCCAGGTGAAGTCGTGCGAGGGCGGGAAGACGTGGTCGCGGTCGCCGCGCGCGTCGAGGAACACGCCGGGCGAACCGTCCGGGGCGAGCGCCCAGCGCAGTACGCGGATGCCGTCGGCGCTCTCGCCGGTGCGGAAGACGGCAAGCAGTTTGCCGTCCACGCGGCGCAGTCGCAGGAGGCGGGCGTCGCGGTAGTAGCGGTGCAGGGCGGCGAATTCGCGTACGAAGGCCTCGTCTTCGAGCAGGCCGCCCTGGTCCGTGGTCTCCAACTCGGGTCCGTACAGGGTGAGTACGTCGCCGACCTCGGCGGGTTCCGCTGCCCCCGGGCCCCGTTCGAACCCGAACAGCAGCCGGCCGCCGACGGCCACCAGGTCGCGGGGTACGGATGCCTGCTCGGTACGGATCTGCTCGGTGCCGGTGAGCCGTAGCCCGGTCGATCCGAACTCCTCTGTGCGCCGGGCGTTGAGCGCCTCGGCGCGGTTCGCGAGATCGGCGGCCCGGGCGGTCAGCCGGCGGCGCAGCACGTCGTACGTCCCCGCGTCCACGGGGCCGCCGGTGGGCGGTGCGGTCGTGGTGTCGGCTTCCATACGTGCGGCTCTCCCTACGAGGTGTTTGGTGCGGGTGCGTCCCGCTGTCGGGCCGTGTCCTCGATCGCCGGACGGGCGTGATCTGCCCCGCCCATCCGGCGATCGATATTCGCCCTACGCGACCGGCGACCCGTTACGCGAGGCGGGCACATCGGGGACGCCCGCTCCCGCCACCGCGGACACCGGCACATCCGCCAGCCCCAACTGCCGCGCCGCGGCCAGCAGCTGCTGCACCTGCCCCGGCGCGACCCCCGCCCCCGGTGCCCGCATCATCCGCATCAGCAGCGCCGACACCGTCAGGTTCTGCACGTCCCCCGTCGACACCGACCCCAGCACCCGCGTCAGATCGTCCGTGAACGACGACGTGCCGTTCAGCCACGGCCCCGCGAGCGCCTTCGCCGTGTCCGAGTTCTCGACGAAGGCGTCGAAGCCCTTGCCCATCGAGATGGACGAGACGAGCCGGTCGAAGAAGACCGAGTCCCCACCGACGATGTGGATTTCGGCGTTCTCCAGACCCGTGGCCAGCACCGTCGCCTGCGCCTCGGCGACCTGCCGCTGCACATCGAGCCCTGCCAGCCGGATCTCCTTCTCCGCGGCGAGCCGCAGCCGGTACTCCTCGTGGCCGCGCGAGGCGTCGTCCAGCGCCGCCATGGCGGCCGCCTTCTCGGTAAGCCCCGCCGCCTCGGCCTTCAGCTTCTCGCCGATCATCGCCGCGTCGGCCGTCGCCTGGGCCTGCGTACCCTCCGCTGCGGCGAGCGCCTTGAGCCTGGATCCCTCCGCCTCGGCCTTGAGACGGGCGGACGCGGCCTCGGCCTCGGCGAGACCGGTCTTCTCGATGACGTCGGCCTCGGCGTCACGTACCTGGACCTCCGCGAGTCCGGGCGCCGCGGACTCCGCCTGGATGCCCTCGGCCAGCCGCAGCTTCGCCTGGGCGTCCAGGTCCGCGGTCTTCAGCCGGGCCTCGGCGAGTGTCAGCTGCTCGGCGGCCAGGTGGGTGGCCGCCGCCTCCGCCGCCTCCGCGGCCTTGATGTCCTTGACCAGCTTCTCCTGGGCCTCCGCCTCGGCGGCGATGATGACCGACTTGCGGGTGCGCTCCGACTCCTCGACGGCCCGCAGCGTCTTGATGGACTCCTCCTGCTCGGCGACCGTACGGTCCACGGCGATCCGCTCCCGGATCACATCGGCGACCTCACGGCGCTCGGCCTCGACCTCCTTCGTCGCGGCGATCCGGTTGAGTTCGGTCTGCCGCTCGCGCCCGATGACCTCGATCAGCCGGTCCTTCTCGATGCGCTCGTTCTCCACGGCGATGACACGCTCACGGTTCTTCTGCGCGACGGCGATCTCCCGGGCCTGGTTCTCGCGCTGGATGCCCAGCTGCTCCTCGGTACGGATGAACGCGGTCTGGGCGCCGAGCCGTTCCTCCTCCTGGACCCGGGCGGTCGCGGCCTCCTCGCGGGCCCGCAGCGTCTCGACCTCGCGGCGCTGCTTGATCTCGGCCTCGGCCTGCCGGCGCTCCAGCTCCAGAATGGTCTCCCGGGCGTCGACGTTCTGCCGGGTGATCTCCTTCTGCTCGGTGCGCTGGTACTCGTTGGTGCGTACGTGCTCGATCGCCGTCAGCTCGGTGATCTTGCGGATGCCCTGTGCGTCGAGGATGTTGGCGCCGTCGAGCTGAGACATCGGCGTCTGTTCCAGGTGGTCGATCGCCGCGTCGTCGAGGTGGTAGCCGTTCAGGTCCGTACCGATGACCCGGATGATCCGGTCACGGAACTCCTCGCGCTTGGTGTACAGATCGACGAAGTCCAGCTGCTTGCCGACGGTCTTGAGCGCCTCGGCGAACTTCGCGGCGAAGAAGTCCTGGATCGCGACCTTGTCGCTGGCCCGCTCCGTACCGATGGACTGGGCGACCTTGATGACGTCCTCGACGGTCTTGTTGACGCGTACGAAGAAGTTGATGTGAATGTCGGCGCGGATGTTGTCCTGGCAGATCAGGCCCTCGCGCCCGGTGCGGCGGATCTCGATGGTCTTTACCGAGATGTCCATGTACTCGGCCTTGTGCAGCACCGGCAGGACGACGGCCCCGGTGAAGGTGACATCGACCTTCTTGGTCTTGGAGATGATCAGCGCCTTGCCCTGTTCCACCTTGCGGAAGAGCCGGCTGATGACGAGGAGCAGGGCGACGGCGATGAGCAGGACAACGGCTACGAGCACACCGAAGCCCAGGGTGATGGCATCCATGACAGTCCTTGGCGGCTGGTGAGGAAGGTGGAGAGGTAAGAGGGATCTGCCCGGGTCACCGGACGGCCGGGTGACCGGACGGCCCGGGCGGTTTCGGTGACGCGGCCGCGACGGGCGGGACGGTCAGCCGGAGCGACGCGGAGTGCGGCGCGCGCCTGAGCGGGTGCCCGGGCGCGGGCCCGTGCGCGGCTTCGGTGGTCCCGGGTCCAGCGCCTTGTCGTACGGCGAGACCCAGAAGAACTCGCCTTCGTCGTCGTACGCGTACAGCAGCCCCGCACTGCCCGAGGTGAGAACCGTGCCGTCCGTGCCGTGCGCGTCGTCCGTCGGGCCGAGCAGCCTGACCTGGACGATCGCGGTGGAACCGTCGGCCGCCGCGACCTCGGCCTGGCCGAAGTCGGAGCTGACGGAACCGGTACGGATCGTGCAGACCCGGCCGAGGAAGTCCTGCCGCGACGGAGGAGGCTCGTCCGGGAATCGCCGGCGCACCAGGCGCACCAGCACCCGCATCACGGCCCGGGCGATCAGCAGCGCCCCGGCGAACACGGCACAGGCGAGCGCGGCGCGGGTGAGGCCGGTGACACCGCTGCGGCGCAGCAGGACCGTACCGGCCAGGCTCGTGAACCAGCCGACGACGACTGTGACGGACACCGAGACGGTGACCGGCACCCCGCCGATCCCGGCCATGCCGGTGTCGAGGTCCCCGTCGAAGGAGTGGTGATCGGCAGCACCGGCCAGCACGAGGAGCCAGAAGAAGACGACCACGGCCAGCGCTGCGCCGAACAGGACGGCGGGAAAGGCGGTCGCCGCGCTCAGGAACTCCTGCATCGGTCCGCCCCCTGTCCCTTCGGGCGGTCCGGTGGTGACCCCGGTGCTGCGGTACCGCTCGGAGCGGTGCCGCAGCAGCCGGGTCTTCCCCCGTATCCCCCGTGTTCCCCCGGTTCGTGCTGACCGGATCGTGTCACTCGGGGCCGGGGACCGCACTGCCGGAGTCCGGCAATCTTTGTACGTCCTTGATGCCGGGCACCGGCACCGGCCCGTATGCGTTGGGGGAGTGTCAATGTCGCGTCAGGACTTGAGGAGTGCGCGTGCCGGAGCCGGAGATTTTCGACGAGTATCTGGGGGACTATGCCCACATTCTGGCCGATGTCGCCGCCACTGGCCGTCGGTTGACCCGGGACGAGCTGGACACCCGCCGGCTCCTGGGCAGGGAGGCCGCCGAGGCCGGATTCCAGCTGCGCGCCCTGATCGGCCTCCATCTCGCCGCGACCCGCACCGCCTGGCCGCAAGCCGCCTTTGCCGATGCGGCGTCCATCGACTCCGTGCTGGCCACGGTCGAGCAGGCCGTCGACGCCTTCGCCGCGGGCTTCGAGCGGGCCCAGCGGCTCACCGTACGGCGCGAGGAGGCGGCGCGCCGTGAGTTCATCGACGATCTGCTGTACGGGCGCAGCGACCTGGGCAGGCTCGCCGAGCGGGCCACCCGGTTCGGGCTGCGGCTCTCGCGCGCCCACGCGGTCGCGGTGGCGACGGGCCCGGAGGCGTACACGGAGACCGACCCCGTACTGCGCACGGTCGAGGCGGCGCTGCTCACGCGCTTCAGCGGCCGGAAGATCCTGATCACGACGAAGGACGGACGGCTGGTCTGTATCGCCCCCGGAAACCAGCCCGATGTCCTGCGGTACTTCGCCAAGCAGTCGCACGCGGCGACGGACGGCGGCCGGGTCGCGGTCGGCCGCCCGCACTCGGGCCCCGGTGGCGTCGTCCAGTCGTACGACGAGGCGCTTGAGGCGCTCGATCTCGCGGAACGGATGGATCTGGACGATCCGGTGCTGTACGCCGCCGACCTGCTGGTCTACCCGGTGCTGACCCGGGACCGGCAGGCGATGGCCGATCTGGTGCGCAGCCAGCTGGGCCCGCTCCAGCAGGCGCGCGGCGGCGCCGAACCCCTCCTGAAGACGCTCTCCGTCTACTTCGACGCGGGCTGTGTGGCCGCCGAGACGTCCCGTCGGCTGTCGCTGAGCGTGCGGGCGCTGACGTACCGGCTGGAGCGGATACATCAGTTGACCGGTTCCGATCCGTCCGACCCGGTGCACCGCTACACGCTGCAGACGGCGGTCATCGGCGCCCGGCTGCTGGACTGGCCGGCCAAGGAGCTGTGACCGGCCCCGCACCGATGCCCCGTGCGCGGGCGCCGTGGCCTGCCTGCCTCGTCGTCAACGACCGCACCGGGTGACGGCGGTGGGCCCGGACCTCGGATACGGGCTGCGCCGACGTACCCCGGTCGCCGGTGTGCGGGCCCGTCCGGGGGCCTGCGCGGTCAGTTGGGGGTCGACCGTGAGGGCGGTGACGCCGAGTGGCATGCCGAGTGAGCGCAGGGCCGGTTCGGAGAGCCTGATCCAGGGCTGACCGTCGCCCAGGGTGGCGGCGAGCCGGTGCACGGAGGTGAAGCCGACGGCTGTGCGGTCGCCCAGCGGCGTACGGAAGTACCGTGCCGTCCATCCGGTGGGGCAACCGGCCGGTCCCGGCCGGACGGGGACGAAGAGCGGTCCGGCCGGGCCGGGTTCAAGAGGTTCGGGGTCGTCCGTTCCGCTGTGGTCGGACATGGGTGTGCCTCCTCGACGGGCCCAGGTGCATGCGTGCTGCACCCAACACGTTATGCCCGCACGTGAGGGGAGCCGGTACGGCCCTGACGCGCACTTGACGCGAGACCCCGCACCCGTGACGCGATGCTGATGCGTGCTGCGGGGGCGGGGTCTCGGAAGGGGGTGGCCGGAGGTGCGCATCGGGGGGAGTGGCGCACCCCCGGCCTGCCGGGCACGGACCGGTGGTCAGCCGCTCCGCAGTCGCTCCGGCGGTATGGGGGTGGGACCGGGCCGAGCCGGTCCGTAGAGCAGGGCGCTTACAGGTCGAACTCGTGCGGCGGGAGGTCGAGCGCGAAGCACGCCTCCCGGACGACAGCCTGCTCCGTCTTGTCGAAGTCGCCGTCGGCGCCGCCGATGACGATGCCGATCTGGATGACGGCACGCGCCTCGGCAGGCTTCTTCTTCGCCTTGCCGATCTCCTGGAGCACGCTGACCTTGCCGAAGGCGAAGTCGGCGGTGAGCTTGTTCACGTAGTCGTTGAAGCGGCGCTGCAGATCGTCCGCCGGGAAGTTCTGCAGAACTGCGTTGGAGGCGATCAGCGAGGCGACACGCTGGCGTTCGGACGGGTCGATGGATCCGTCGGCCGCCGCGACCAGGGCGCACATGGCCATGCTCGCGTCACGGAAAGCGCCGCTCTTCAGGTCGTTCTTCTTCGCTTCCAGCTGCGACTGCATCGACGAAGCGGATTCCTTGATCCGATCCCACAGTGCCATGACGTCTCCATACGTTGCGTTGCGTTGTGTTGCCGGAATGAATTCCAACTCTACAGACGTGTAGAAGTTAGCAGGACGGGTGCCCGCTGTGTCCCGGATACATCGGTAAGTAAGATGCTGCGACGCCGCGGCTGACGCGGTATCGCAGAAGGGCGGACCCAGATGGACTCGGCCAGGCCCGGCCGCCAACCGGACAACGAGCCGCCCCACGAGGAAGTGCCCGCCCCTGTGAGCCCCGCCCCTGTGAGTTCCGACCCTGTGCGTCCCGATCCCGTACGCCCCGACAGCCCGCGGCTGCGCAGGCGCGGGCAGGGCGAACTGGAGGCCCAGGTCCTCGCCGTACTGCACTCGGCGAACGGCCCCGCGACGGCCGGCTGGGTGCAGGAACACCTCGACGGCGACCTCGCGTACACCACCGTCATCACGATCCTCTCCCGCCTCTACGCGAAGAACGCCGTGACCCGGTCCCGCGAGGGCCGCTCCTACACCTGGACGTCCGCCTCGGACGAGGCCGGTCTCGCGGCCCTGCGGATGCGCCGCGTGCTGGACGGCGAACGGGACCGGGATGCCGTGCTCGCCCACTTCATCTCGGCCCTGTCCCCCGGTGACGAGGAACGGCTGCGTGCGCTCCTGGCCCGCGCGACCGCCCCGGACGACCCGGACAACCCCCCTGACACGGAAGGCCGATAGCGGTCCGATGGGTGTCTTCGTCTGTCTGCCGCTCGTGCTGCCGCTGACCGCGCTGCCGATCGCGCGCCTCGCCGAACAGCATCTGCACCCCCGCAGCGCGACCCGGTTGCTCGCCGTCGTCGGCACGCTGCTCGCCCTGTGCAGCACGCTGTGCCTGGGCCTGCTGATGGTGGTCGGTACGGCCCAGCTCCCGGGCAATCCGCTGCCGGACAGCTGGTCGGACCCCCAGGTGCGGGACGCGGTGCCGTACGAGGTGAAGGCGGGCATCGTCGCGATCGGCGTGCTGGCGGCGGTGCTCGGGGCGTGCGGGTGGACGGTGTACCGCCATGTGCGGCTGCGCATCCGGGCCGGCCGTGCCCTGTCCGCCGCCCGATCCGTCACCTCGGGCGACGTCGCCGTGCTCCCGGACCCGGAGCCGTACGCCTATGCGCTGCCGGGCAATCCGGGCCGGGTCGTCGTCTCGACCGCGATGACCCGGTGTCTGGACGCCGGTGAGCGCCGGGCCCTGATCGCCCATGAGCGGGCCCATCTGGCCGCCCGGCACCACCGCTATCTGCTGGCCGTCCAACTGGCGGCGCGCGCCAACCCGTTCCTGCTGCCGTTGCGTACGGCGGTGGCGTTCAGCACCGAACGCTGGGCGGACGAGGAGGCCGCACGTGCGGTCGGCGACCGGCGGGTGGTGGCGGTCGCGGTCGGCAAGGCGGCGCTCTTCTCGCACCGGGCCCCGGACGCCTCGGTCGGCTTCGCGGCCTTCGCGAGCTCCGCTTCGGCGGCGGGCCCCATACCGCGCCGGGTGGCGGCGCTGCTCGCCCCGGTTCCGCCGGCCCGGCTGTGGCCCCCGTCGTCCGCCCATGCCGTCCTGGCGGCACTCGTTGCGACGACGGGCACGGCGGTCTCGGCGCTCTCGTCGCTCAACGCGGCGGTGACGCTGGTGCGGATCCTGCACGCGGCGACCCCGCTGTGAGCCGTACGACGGGACAGGCGCATCGACCGGGCCCGGAGCCGGTACCGATTCGAGTCCCTCCGGCCGGCACGGTACAAAGAGGCATGGCCGCGGACGAACAGACATGTGAGGACCGACCGCCGGACCGGTGCGGGGACGATGATGTCGATGAGGTGACGCGCGCCGTACTGACGGCTTCCAGGCTGCTGGTCGCCGTATCCGCACGTTCACTGGCGGCGGTGGAGGACAGGGTGACGCTGCCCCAGTTCCGGCTCCTTGTCGTGCTGTCCACGAACAAGAACGCCAAGCTGGTGACGCTCGCCGAACGGCTCGGGGTGAACCCGTCGACCGCGATGCGCATGCTGGACCGGCTGATCGCCGCCGGTCTCGCGGAGCGGGAGGTGAACCCCGCCAACCGCCGCGAGACGGTACTGCGGGTGACCTCCGAGGGCCGCAGGCTGGTCGAGGACGTCACGGCGGCCCGCCGCAGGGAGGTCGCCGCCATCGTCGAACGCCTCGCCCCGGAGCAGCGCACCGCCCTGATCGACGCGCTGACCGCGTTCACCGTGGCGGGCGGCGAACCGTCCGTGCCGGGGGGCGGCTCGGACGCGTACCCGCTGGGCTGGACGTCCGACCTCCCCGCCCACCACGACTTCTGACCTCTCCGCCCACCGCGACGTCCGGCCCCCCCCCGCCCACCACGACTTCTGACCTCCCCGCCCACCACGACGTCCGGCCTCAGTCGGCGGAGGAGACGAACTCCTCCCGCGCGGCGGGCGCCGGACGGGCCGCCGGAACGTCGCCGCCCCCCGTCCCGCCCTTGCCGTTTTGGCCCCGCCACGCCTGGATCCTGGCCACGGCCGGCTGGGTCCAGCGGGCGGTGAGCGGTCCGACGATGACGAGGATGAGGACGTACGCGGTGGCGATGGGCCCGATACGGGGCTCGGTCGCCACGGCCAGACCGGCGATGACGATGGAGAACTCACCGCGTGCGACGAGCGTTCCGCCGGCCCGCCACCGCCCGCGCGAACCGATCCCGGCCCGCCGGGCCGCGTACCATCCGGTGCCGATCTTGGTGAGGACGGTGACGACGGCCAGCAGCGCCGCCGGAAGCAGCACCGGCGGGATCTCGGCCGGATCGGTGGAGAGTCCGAAGAACACGAAGAACACGGCGGCGAACAGATCCCGCAGCGGCGTCAGCAGCTTGCGCGCCCCCTCGGCGACCTCGCCCGAGAGCGCGATCCCGACCAGGAACGCCCCGACGGCCGCGGAGACCTGCAACTCCTGTGCCACACCGGCCACCAGGACGGTCAGCCCGAGCACCACCAGGAGCAGCATCTCCGGATTGTCGGAGGACACGGCCCGGCTGATCAGCCGCCCGTGCCGCAGCGCCAGATAGAGCACGAACCCGACGGTGCCGAGCGCGATGAGCAGTGCGACGCTGCCCCCGGCGAAGCCCACGCCCGCGAGCATCGCGGTGAGCAGCGGCAGATACACGGCCATCGACAGGTCCTCGATGACCAGAACACCGAGGATGACGGGCGTCTCCCGGTTCCCCAGCCGCCCCAGATCGGTGAGCACCTTCGCGATCACCCCGGACGACGAGATCCAGGTGACCCCGGCCAGCGCGACGGCCCCCACGGGCCCCCACCCGAGCAGCAGTGCGGCGACGGCTCCCGGCGTCGCATTGAGCACGAAGTCGACTGCCCCGGACGGATATTGCGTCTTGAGACTGGTCACCAGCTCCGAGGCGCTGTACTCGAGACCGAGCAGGAGCAGCAGCAGAATGACGCCGATCTCGGCGCCGACAGCGGTGAATTCCTCACTGGCCCCCAGCGGCAGCAGCCCGCCCTCCCCGAAGGCGAGCCCCGCCAGCAGATACAGAGGGATCGGCGAGAGTCCTATTCGCCCGGCGAACCGTCCGATGATTCCGAGGCCCAGAATGACGGAGCCGAGCTCCACCAGCAGCGCGGTCGTGTCGTGCACGGTCAGCCCTCCGCAATGATCTCGGAGAGCGCGTCGACGCCCTCACGCGTACCCACGACAACGAGCGTGTCCCCGATGGCCAGCCGGAAGTCCGGCCCGGGCGACGGATGCGCACTGTGCGTCCGCAGCACGGCCACGATCGAGGCCCCCGTCCGCGTCCGCGCCCGTGTGTCCCCGAGCAGCCGCCCGCCGTACGGGGAGCGAGTCCCGAGAGGTATGTGCTCGGTGACGAGATCGATCCCCTCGGTCCGTACGGCGTCGATCGGCGCGGCGTCGATGAGGTGCGCCAGGCCGGTGGCCTCCTGCGGTGTCAGGGGTACCGAGAGCCGGCACGAATCAGGATCGTCCTGGTCGTAGAAGCCGATGAACCGCCGCCCGTCGTGGTGGACGACGACGGAGATGTGCTGTCCCGACTCGGTCGTGTAGTCGTACTGCACACCGACTCCGGGCAGCGTGGTGCGGTGGGTTCCCATGGCTTCCTCCCGAGAGGTACGGCGGTGCATTGACGCACTTGGTGATCTCTTTAGCTACGCATTACCTTATCCGGAGGCTCCCGCCGCCTCCGGTGTACGGGCGCGGGGCGGGGCCCACGACTAAACTCGCCCGGGCCGGGCGTGGCCGAGGTCACCTTCCGGGCGACCGCAGCAACCGGCGGAAGGGGCGGGAATGTCGCGCAGTCGAGAGCTCAAGTTCCGGGCGGTCACGTCGTTCCAGCGGCATGTCGTCAACCCGCTCGCCAGACAGTCGCGGTCGCAGACCCTCCTGGAGACGACGGGCCGCACCTCCGGCCTCCCGCGCCGCACCCCGGTCGGCGGCAGCCGTGTGGGCCAGGAGTTCTGGCTGGTCTCGGAGTACGGCGAGAAGTCGCAGTACGTCCGTAACATCCAGGCCGACCCCCGGGTCCGGGTCCGCATCAAGGGTCAGTGGCACACCGGCACCGCCCACCCCCTGCCCGAGGACGACGCCCGCGCCCGGCTGAAGAGGCTGCCGCGGTACAACAGCGCCGTGGTGCGGGCGCTGGGGACGAACCTGTTGACGGTGCGGGTGGATCTGGCGGACTGACGCCGGACTCCACCGGTCCGGACGTGCGCGTGCCCGGCCGGTGCGGTGCCGGCCGGGCACGGGCGGGTTGCGGGCCGGATCAGTCGGTGATGTCGATCTTCCCGTTGGCGGATGCGACGGGGGCCGGGTCAGGGCCCCGGTCGGGCTGACCGGCCGAAGTGGCGGCAGCCGCGCCGCCCTTGAGGTTCTTCAGCAGGGCCGCCAGGTCGACTCCCGTGGTGGAGCTGAGGAGTTCCATGCCCTGGGCGACGTTGTCCGTGACCGTACGCGACAGCCGGCTCGCGCCGTCCGTCGAGATCACGGTCATCTTGTCGATGGCGCTCAGCGGCTCGGACGCCTTGGCGACGACCTGCGGCAGCACCTCGACCAGCATCTGGAGCACGGCCGCGTCGCCGTACCGGGCGAAGGCGTCCGCCTTCTTCTGCATGGCCTCGGCCTCGGCCGCACCCTTGGCCGCGATGGCCGCGGCTTCCGCCTCGCCCTCGATGCGTACGGCGTCGGCGAGGGCCGAGCGGTGCAGCTTCTCGCCCTGACCGGTCAGCCTGGAGCGCTCGGCGTCCGCCTCGGCCTCCTTGACCTGGGCGATCCGGCGGGCCTCGGCCTCCTGCTCGGCCTGGTAGCGGGCGGCGTCGGCGGGCTTGCGGACCTTGGTGTCGAGTTCGCGGTCGGTCAGCGCGGCCTGGCGCTGGGCGACCTTCTCCTGCTCCGCGAGGACTTCCTGCTGACGGGCCGCCTCTGCGAGCGGGCCCGCCGCGTTGGCCTTGGCCGCGGCGGCTTCCGTCTCGGCCTTGATCTCGGCCTGCTTGAGGTAGAAGGTCCGCTCGGCGATCGCGATCTCCTCGGCGGCCTTGAGCCGGGCCTGCTCGGAGGCGCGCCTGGCGATCGCCTCGGCGATGTCCGCCTCCTGCTTGGCGCGGGCGGCCTCGGGGCGGCCGAGGTCTTCGAGGTAGGAGCCCTCGGTGGTGATGTCCTGGATCTGGAAGGCGTCCAGGATCAGGCCCTGCCCGGAGAGGCTGGCCTCGGCCTCCTCCGCGACCTGGCCGGCGAACGCGGCACGGTCGCGGATGATGTCCTCGACCGACATCCGGCCGACGATGGCGCGCAGCGCGCCGGAGAGCACTTCCTGGGTGAAGCCGACGATGCCGTCCTGCTGCTGGAGGAATCGCTGGGCCGCGGCCCGGATCGCTTCCTCGCTGCCGCCGACCTTGACGATCGCGACGCCTTCGAGGTGGGACTTCACACCGCGCAGGGTGACGGCTCCGCGCACGGCCACCGGGATGTGCCGGCTGGACAGGTCCAGGGTGAACTTCTGCTGGACGAACGGGACGACGAAGACTCCGCCGCCGACGACGACCTTCTGGCCGCTGTTGTCGATGCTGGTGCGGCCGGTCACCGGGTCGGTCGACTTCTTGCCGCGGCGTCCGGTGATGATGAACGCCTCGCTGGGCCCGGCGACCTTGTAGCGGGTGATGACGACGAGGGCGAGCAGCACCAGGAGTACGACGACTCCGATGACTGCGATCACGACTGGGCTCATAAGAGTGTCCCCCCTGCCTCCCTGCGGGGACGGCAGCTTGTTTTCGGGCGGTGTTCCGGGCGGTGTATCGGCTCGGGCGGTGGTCAGCGCTCGACGGGGCGGACCGCGACCGAGGTGGTCGACAGTGCGGCCTCCACCCAGATCTCGGCGCCGCGTTCGATCGGCACCGGGCTCTTCGCCGCCAATTTCACGGGCTGGCCCGCGAGTTGCACCAGGACCTCGCCGTAGCCGTCGGACGGGATGGCCGTGACGACCGACCCGGACGTGCCGACGAGATCGTCGCCGCGCGGTGTGGTGCTGGTCTGGTCCCGCATCAGGGCCTGGCTGAACTTCCAGGTCAGCCAGGCCGCGACGATGCCGGCCAGCGCTCCGGCGGCGGTTGCGGCGACCGTACCGGCGCCGGTGGTGCCGAGCACGATCGCGCCGCCGAAGCCGAGCATCGAGAGGAATCCGGCGATGACGGGAAGGGACAGGAGGCCGTCGAAGAGGCCGTCCAGTACGCCTCCGAAGAGACCTTCGAGGATGCCGTCGAAGATCAGGGACAGGGCGAGCAGGACGATTCCCGCAATGCCGAGACCGAGAAACAAGGTCACGTGATCACCCTCCCCGGTCCCCGAAATCCCCCGAACATGTCTCCCCCGAACACTTCCGTCGAACATTTCCGTCGAACTGGCTGGATGATCCCATACACACCCGGCGGCGGATGCTGCCGGGTTCCGGCAATCTTTTACGCGTTTTTGATGCCGGACAGTTGTTCGCTCAGCGTGTCCAGCGACTGGAACGTGACTCCGAGCAGCGCGACATGCTTCCAGCGCAGTACGCCGTCGGGCCCGATGAGGAAGACCGCGCGGCGCACCCCGATCCCGGGCGCCGCGACTCCGTACGCCCGGACGATCTCCCGGCCGGCGTCCGCGAGCAGCGGCATCCGCAGCCCGTGGGCGCGGGCGAACGACTCATGGCTGTCCACACCCTGTGGACTGATTCCCCAGACCTCCGCGTCGAGCTCGCCGAAGGCCTCCATGCCCGAGGAGTACGAGCAGAGCTGCTTGGTGCACACGGCCGTGTTGTCGCCCGGGTAGAACGCGAGGACCACGGCGCGGCCGCGTGCGGCGGAGAGGGTGTAGTCGCGGCGCTCGAACGTCTCGCCGGTGAGCGCACCGCCCGGCAATGTGAAGTCCGGTGCGGTACGGCCGAGTTGTGGTGACGATCCCATGTCGGTTCCTCCGTGGTCGGTGCTGCGGAAGTCTTCCGGTCCGCGCTCCGTACAGCATGCTCGTTACGGGTCCGGCTCCCCGCACCAGGAGGCACGTATGACAGAACCGCCGTCCGCCGTCCACCCGTCCGCCGCCGTGCTCCTGTTGCACGGCGGCGCGGAGACGGGCCTGGGTCCGCCCCTGCCCGGCCCGCTGAACCTGCCCGCCGTACGGATGCGCCCGTTCGCGCGGGCCATCGCCGCGGCAACGGGCGACGGCGCCACGGGCGTTCTCGTACGCGCCGCCCGCTACACCCACCGCGGCTGGAACGGCCCGCGGGAGGACCCCTTCCACGACGCCGTACGCGCTCTCGACGCCCTGCGCCGCGAGGCCGGCGAGATCCCGGTGGTCCTGGTCGGCCACTCGATGGGCGCCCGCGCCGCCCTCCGCGCCGCCGGTCATCCACTGGTACGCGGGGTGGTGGGCCTCGCCCCGTGGTGTCCGGCCGACGATCCGGTCACCCAACTCGCGGGCCGTGACGTCGTCCTGCTGCACAGCACCCGCGACCGCATCACGAGCCCCCGGGCATCCCGGTCCTTCGCCACCC
Organism: Streptomyces sp. NPDC048473; assembly: GCF_043200155.1. Lineage (NCBI taxonomy): Bacteria > Bacillati > Actinomycetota > Actinomycetes > Kitasatosporales > Streptomycetaceae > Streptomyces > Streptomyces sp. NPDC048473. Next base: position 88,014 of record NZ_JBICXE010000004.1, on the reverse strand, counting down.
GTGCCCGCCGCTCCGGTGCCCACGCCTGCCTGGTCGCGATCCGCCGCAGCGACCACGCGATGCTCGGGCGCGCCCGGACCTGGCACAGGCTGACGACCCGGATCGCCACCGGCCTGCTGGGCCTGGCCCCGCTCCCCGAGGCGATCGCGACGGCACTCCGGCTCCCCTCGGACGCTCCGGCGACGCGAGGGATCCTCGACCTCGACAGGCTGGACCTCGACCGGCCGGACTACGCCTGGACCGGGCGCCGTTCCGGGCCCTCCACCGGGAATCGGTAGACCGTCGACTCCCTGGCCCGGAAGCCCAGACGCTCGTACAGCCGGTTCGCGGCGGCGCGGTCCGGCCGGGAGGTGAGGTCGACGGTCCGCGCGCCCGCCTCCCGGGCCAGTGCCAGTGCCTCCTGCGTCAGCAGGGCCGCGATTCCCTGCCCGCGTGCCTCGGTGTCGACGACGACATCTTCGATACGGGCACGCAGCCCGGTCGGCACGGGAAGCAGGAGCAGCGTCAGCGTTCCGACGACACCGCCCGCGGTACGGGCGACGAGCACCGTGTTCGTCTCGCACCGCACCAGCCGGTCGACCGCCTGATGATCCAGTGGCCGGGCGGTCGAGGACAGTTGGGGCAACAGCCGGCCGAAGGCGGCCACGATCTCCGGAGTCGCCTCGTGGACGATCTCTACCTCGACGCTCATGCCGCGGAGCCTATAGCGGGTGGTGGGGGTGGTGCCGTGGTGCAGGGGCAGGGGAACGGGCGCACCCTGGTAGGGAGGTGATCGTCATGACGAAGACGACTGTCGGATGGCATGTGGACATGGAATTCGAGGAGGACACCCACCGCACCCGCGCGGCCGCCCTGGTGCGGCTTCCGGACGGCAACGAGGTGCGGGCCCATGGATATGCGAGCCGTCACCCCTCCGACAAGGAACAGCCGAGGGTCGGCGAGGAGATCGCGGGAGCCAGAGCACTCAATGAGCTGGCGATGAAGATGCTGACAAAGGCGCACGACGAGATCGACGAGGCGTCCGGCCGGACATCGCACCCGCTCACCTGAAGCCTCCGCCCGCGAGCCGCGGGCCCTTGGGGGCGTAGTGGCCCAGGAACATGTCGACGCCGCTCGTGATCAGACAGTCCGTGGTGGCGTCGTCGATGGCTGTCCCGTACGAGCTGAAGACCATGTGAGGGAAGACGAGTAGCGCGTAGAGCTGAATGATCGCCGTTTCGAGGTCGGGGATGTCCAGCCGGCCCCGTTCCGCGAGGCTGCGCAGGGCGTCGGCCACGGCCGGGTGATGGCCCGCGGGGCCGTGATGCTGCCATGCGTTCGCGAGTTCCGGGAAGCGGTGGAGTTCGGCGGCGACGAGATTGCGCAGGGCGATGACATCGGCGTTGCCGCGTACGGCTGAGACCCAGGCGCGGGCCGTGTCGAGGAAGGCCGTACGGAGGTCGGCGGCGTCGGGGAGAGAGGCGAGCGCCGTGGTGGACGGGCCGCCGAGGGGCTCGTCGAGTGCGCCCGTGATGACGGCGGTGAACAGCGCTTCCTTGCTGCCGAAGTGGTTGTAGACGGTCACTTTCGACACGCCTGCCTCGGCGGCGATGGCGTCCATGCCGACGCCGAAACCCTCACGCAGGAAGGCCTCGCGGGCGGCCTTGACGATGGCCTGCCGCTTGGCTTCGGCGCGGGGACCTGCAGGCGGCGGTTTCGCGTTCATGGGGAGATGCTAGCAGCGAGCTGAACTGAACAGTTGAGTTCATATGAACTGAGCCGTACAGTTCAGTTCATGACTCACGACGCTCTGCATCCGGCCCATTCGGCCCATCCGGCCGACCGTGCTCATGACCATCCACCCGCTGATCCACGCCGGTGGGTGATGCTCACGCTCATCTGTGTCGCGCAGTTCATGCTCGTGCTCGACGTGACCGTCGTGAACGTCGCGCTGCCCGACATGGCCGTCGACCTGGACCTCGGCCGTACCGCGCTGACCTGGGTCGTCACCGCGTACACGCTGTGCTTCGCCGGACTGATGCTGCTCGGCGGGCGGCTCGCGGACGCGCTGGGGGCGCGGCGCACCCTGCTCGCCGGGCTGGTCGTCTTCACCGCCGCCTCGCTGGTCTCCGGTCTGGCCGGCAGCGGGACGACGCTGATCGGGGGCCGTATCGCCCAGGGGGTGGGGGCGGCGCTGCTGTCGCCCGCGGCGCTGTCGCTCGTCACCACGTCGTTCCACGGCAAGGAACGCAACAAGGCACTGGGCGTGTGGGCCATGATCGGCGGCACCGGATCGGCGATCGGCGTGCTGGCCGGCGGCGCGCTGACGAGCGGGCCCGGGTGGCAGTGGGTGTTCTACGTCAATGTGCCGGTCGGGGTCGCGCTGCTGGCGGCGGTGCCCGCCTTCGTACCCGCGCGGCCCGGGCTGCCGTCGGCCGGGCGGCTGGATGTGGCCGGGGCGCTGCTCGTCACGGCCGGCACCGGATCGCTGATCTACGGGCTGGTCGCGGCGGGGGACTCCGGATGGGGCGCGGCCGGGACGCTGGTTCCGGTCGTGGGCGCGGCGGTGCTGTACGCGGGGTTCGCGGCGGTCGAGCGGGTGGCCCGGGAGCCGCTGATGGACCTGCGGATGTTCACCCGGCGGCCGGTGCTCGCGGGGGCGTTCCTGATGCTGCTCGCCACCGCGCTGCTGATCGCGTTCTTCTTCCTCGGGTCGGTCTTTCTGCAGCACGGGCGCGGGTTCGGCCCGATGCGCACGGGGCTGGTGTTCCTGCCGGTGGCCGTGGCGGTCGGGGCAGGTGCGCACATCGGGTCGCGGCTGGTCGGGACGGTCGGCAGCCGGGCGACGGCGGTGGGCGGAATGGTGATCGCGGCCGGGGGCTGTCTGCCGCTGACCCGGGTCGGAGCGGACAGCAGCGTGTACGGGGGGCTGCTGCCCGGTCTTGCGGTGGCCGCGTTCGGACTCGGGGCGGTCTTCGTCACGGCCACGGCCACCGCGCTGGGGATGGTCACGCACCAGGAGGCGGGGCTGGCCTCGGGGGTCGTCAACACGTTCCACGAGGTGGGCGGGTCGATCGGGGTGGCGGTCGTGTCCACGGTGGCCGCGGCGGGCATCGAGGGGACGGCGGGCTCGGTGAGCGGATTCGCGGACGCGTTCACGGTGTGCGCGGCGGCGGCGGGGGTGTGCGCGGTCGTCGCCGGGGTGCTGGTGCCCCGCGGGAAGCCGGAGGCGACCGGAGGGCCGCACGTGCACTGAAGGGGGAAACCCGGTCCCGTCCGGCGGATGAGGACATGACGGGGCCCGGCTGCGGATGCGCGGCGGGGGCGGGCGGCCGACGATGGAGGGCCGGGCAGCGGGAGGTCCGTGCCCGCCCCCAGGAGGTTGACGTGCAGGCCGATGCGTACGCCGACGGCGCGGTGCCGTTCGACCCCGCGGCCCTGGCGGCCCTGGTCGCCGGCACCATGGCCGGGGTGGGCGTGCTCGACACGGGGCTGCGCTATCTGTACGTCAACCCGGCCCTCGAACGGCTCAACGGCATTCCGGCCGCCGCGCACCTCGGACGCACCGTCTCCGAGGTCCTCCCGGGAGTCGACGCGGGCGAGGACATGATGCGAGCCGTGCTCGCCGACGGGAAGCCCCGCAGGATCACGTCCAGCGGAGTCACCGCCGCCGCGGCGGGCTCGGTCCGGCGGTACTGGCACGGGGCGTACCACCGGCTGGAGGCCGGCGGGCGGATCGTGGGCCTGGCCGGGATCGTGCTGGAGGTCATGGCCTCGGACAGGGGGCGGCGCGAGCTGGAGCAGGCCCGGCGGCATCTGACCATGCTCGACACCGCGGCCGCCAGGATCGGTACCACGCTCGACATGGACACCACCTGCGCGGAACTTGCCGACCTCGTCGTGCCGGGGCTGGCGGACCTCGCCACGGTCGAGGTGTTCCCGCCCGACGTAGCCGCCCCGGTACGCCCCGCACCCGCCGGTGTGCTGCGGCTGCGCAGGGCGGCGCTGAGAGCGGTGGCCGGGCTGCGCGAGGAGTTGCCGGGGTTCGGGCTGACCGGCCAGTACGTCGACTACCAGGAGGGCGCGGCCGTACAGCGCTGTCTGGCGGCCAACCAACCGGTCGTGGAGAACCTCACCTCCGACGAACAGCTCAGCCGCTCCGCCCCCACCCCCGAACGGGTCGCCGCCTACCGCGCCCTCGGGATGCATTCGGCGGTCATCGTGCCCGTCGCCGTACGCGGCCGTCCGCTCGGCGTCCTCGGCCTGATCCGGGCGGGGGACTCACCGGTCTTCACGGACGAGGACGTGGTGGTCGCCCGGGAACTCGCCGGCCGGGCCGCCGTCGATCTCGACCACGCCCGCCGGTACGCCCACGAGCACACCATCGCCCTGGAGCTGCAGCGCTCCCTGCTGTCCGAGCCGCGCCCGCCGCACCCGCACATCGAGATCGCCACCCGCTATCTGCCGGCCGACCGGAGCGTGATGGTCGGCGGCGACTGGTTCGACGTCATCCCGCTGAGGGACGGACGGCATCTGAAGGCGATGGGCGATGTGATGGGCCACGGGGTGGAGGCGGCGGTCGCCATGAGCCACTACCGCTCGCTGCTGCGGATGTTCACCGACGACGAGCTGCCGCCGCACCGCATCCTGGAACAGCTGGACCGGATGGTCGAACGGTCCGGACTGGACCGGGCGGCGACCTGTCTGCTGGCCGTCGTCGACCGGCACGGCGGGGCGTGCGAGGTGGCGAGCGCCGGGCATCTGCCGCCGGTGCTCATCGACCCGGGGAAGGCGGGAACCAGGGTGTGCGACGAGGTACCGGTGGGCCCGCCGCTCGGCACCGGGGTCGGCGGGTACCGGACGATGCCGGTGGAGTTCGGGCCGGGCACGGTGCTGTTCATGTACACCGACGGTCTGGTGGAGCGGCGCGGCGAGGACATCGACATCTCGGTCGGCCGCCTCGGAGAGCTGACCCTGCCCGAGAACGGAAGTCTCGACGATCTGATGGACGAGGTCCTCGACCGGTTCGGACCGGGTGCGGAGGACGACGTAGCCGTACTGGCCTCGCGCACCCGCCCCCGCACCACCTCCTGATCCGGGCCGCCGCCGGGAGGGACGACCCGTCAGCCCAGCTCCAGGCTGGTGATGCCGAACAGTCCGGTGTGGTCGACGTCCGGTGTCGGGCCCGTGTACATCCGGGCGGTCTCGAACGACGGGGTGAGGCCCAGCTGTTCCGCGAGGTGCACGGCCGCCGGGTTGATGTCGGGTACGTCGATCGCGACCGGGATGCCGGGGTCGGTGGCCGCGAGTGCGCCGACCAGGGCGCCTGCTACCTCGGGCGACTCCGCGTACACGGGGCCGATGCGGGACGACGTTCGGCAGGGGCGCATCACGGCGAGGCCCCGCAGCTCCCCGTCGCGGACGGCGGCGATCGAGGTGCGCGCGGACCCGGCGATCCACGGCGCGAGGAAGCTGTCGCGGTCGGCGGGGAAGAAGTGGCGGTCGTAGGAGGCGAGTTGACCGAAGGGGAAAGTGCGGGCGTCGACGAGAGCGGTGCCGGGCGGGGCGGTCGGGGCGGCGGTCGGCAGGCCCTCGTAACGCATGTTCGTCCAGACGGAACGGAAGCCGGATTTACGGTAGTTGGGCTGCTGGTCCACCACGCCGTCGAGCCCGACGTTGCGCCCGTCCAGCCGCGCCATGCCGGCGTGCCAGAGCTGGATGCCGTACCCCTGGCCGCGCAGCTCGGGGCGGGTGAGGTAGAAGCCGAGGAAGCCGAAGCCGGAGCCGTAGCGGACCACGGAGACGCAGGAGACCGGCTCGCCGCCGAGCCGGCCGATCAGGAAGCCGCGCGGGTCGGCGGCGAAGAAGGCGTGGCGGTCGGTCAGGCCGGGATTCCAGCCCTCTTCGTGGGCCCATTCGGCCAGCATCGTGAGGTCGTCGGCGCTTGCGGTGGTGATCTCGAAGTTCGGCACGGGGCACCTGTACCCCGTGGGCGACCGGTTCAACGCCCGCTCCCGGATCAGACGAACAGGAACGCGCCCGCCGTCGCGGCCCCCAGCGACGCCCCGGCGGCCGTCTGTGCCACCGAGTGGTACCCGAGCGCGACACGCGACCAGCACACGGCGGCCGTCATCGCGTACGCGAGCAGCCACCACGGCGAGTGGGCCGCGGTGAGCAGTGCGACGACGGCCGAGGCGACCGCGGCGTCCACCGAGATCTTCCAGACCGTGTTGACGGCCAGAAGGATCACGGTCATCGCCCAGAGGGCGAGCATCGCCACGAGGATGCCGGTGGGGGCGTGGCCGAGGACCATCACCACCGAACCGGCGCCTATGGAGCCGAGGATGACGAAGAAGATCGGGGCCCGCTTGGTGCGGTCGACGACATGACGGTCGCCCCAGGTGCCGCGCCCGCGCTCCCATTCGATGTACCCGGCGGGAACGAGCCCGGCACACAGCGCGCCGAGGAACCCCCAGAGCAGACCGGTCCAGTGGCCGGCGGCGGCCAGGCCGATGCCGAGCATGCCGACCAGCAGGACGTTGCGGGGCTGGAAGACATCGGTGACGGTACGCGCGACGCCGGTGCGCGGCGATGCGGGGGCATCGGTGGTGCCGGTGGTGTCGGTGGGGATCACGCGGTCTCCTCCACGGAGGGTGTGCGGGCCGGCCCGGTGGCGTCGGCGGATGCTGCGGACATGGCGTGGTCCAGCACCTGTTCCGCCCGGCCCTCCGTGACCGTCCGGTACGCGGCGGCCACCCGTACCAGCCAGGCCACCTCGCCGTCCTGGTCGGTGGCGTCCTGGGCCTCGACCGTCGCGGCGACCGAGGCGGGCGCTCCGGTGTTCCTGGCCCGCAGCGCCGCCTTGATCCAGTACGCGTCGGCGAGCGGTCCGGCCTTCTCCCGGTCCGGGGTGCCGTCCGCGGCGGCGGCCTTGGCTGCCGGGATCAGGGTGTCGGGGACGTAGTGGCGCAGCTTCTCGACGGCGTCCGCGATATCGGCGGCCCAGCGGTCGATGCGCAGGTCCGCAGGGGTGTCGAAGCGGGTCAGTTCGCGGGTCAGCGAGGCCGGGGGGTCGAAGGGCTGCTCGGGGAAGGCCGTCATCAACTCGTACCAGAGGCCGTGCAGTTTCACCTGGGCCCGCCACAGTTTCGCGCGCCGCCGCCCCTTGCTGAGGGCGGGGATGGAGGCACCCACCGCGAAGAAGGCGAACAGCACCAGCTGGGCGGCCTCGGTGACCTCGTCGAACTGCAGGGCGAAGGCCGCGCTCGGCCGGTCGACGACGCTGACCCACAGGAACAGGGTCCGGCTGACGGTGTATCCGACCCCGATGAACATGGCGAGGGTCATCATCCCGAGGGCCACGCGCAGATGACGGAGCCGGGCACCGGCGGTGGCCAGCGCCCACTGGTACGCGCAGACGGCGGACGCGGCACCCAGGTAGAGGTAGAACACGCTCATGTACAGCGTGGCGCCCCACTGTCCGGCGTGGTCGGCGACGAAGCGGTCCGAGGGCACGGAACGGTCGACGACGGTGAAGAACAGCACCGTCAGCAGGATCAGCGTGGCGATCGACGCCTTGGCCGCCACCTGTTGGATGGCACGGGCGAACCGTACGTGGCGCGGGACGGTTCCGGCGTCGGGGTACTGGCCGTAGATCGCGACGATGTAGCTGAGGATCGCCAGGATCGCGATCGTCGCCGTGTAGTGCTTGATCAGGACGGCGAGGTCGGTGACGGCGCTGTCGTTGAGCGCGATGCGCACGGCCCGGGTCTTGGTCCACAGGGCGGCGGCGAATCCTGCGTAGCAGCCCCACAGGGCCCGGCGACGCTTGTCTTCTTCGTCGCCCCACAGCGCGGCCGGCATGCGCCAGAGGGCGACGGCCGTCATCAGGGCCGCTATGAGATAGCCGGCGAGGTCGAGCGGGGTCACGGCGGAATCCTCGGGGTGGGGGCGGCGGGGGGAAGTCCGGTGTCAGGTGCGGCGGAACAGGCCGCGGCGGCGGGTGGCGACGGGGCGGGAGAGGGAGTTGGCCAGACGTCCCACCATGTCGTCGCTCGTCACATCCCTGGCCATGCGGGGAATGAGCGACGCGCCGAACTCTGCCATGCGTTCGTCGTGGGTGTCGTACTGCGCCCGGGCCTGCACGGTGCCGTCCCCCGAGCGGAGCGCGTCGGCGATCGTGGCGGCCACCGGTGGGGGAACGGCGGTCGCGGGCGGTTGCGGCGGGGGTTCGGTGCCGAGGACCCGGGTGATCAGCGACGTGTCGAAGACCGGCAGCAGCCGCCGGAGCTGCTCCGGGTCGAGGGAGGTGCCGTGGTCGAACCACTCGTGGCACAGCTCGTGCAGGATGACGTGCTGGGTCTGGTACGCGGTCGGGCGGCGCCGGTAGAGCACAAAACTGGTCCCGCCGGTCTTCAGCCGCAGACCGCAGGCGGCGTTGACGCGGGCCAGCCGGTCGGGCATCTCGTGCAGCACGATGGTGCGGTCACGGGCCGCCTCCATGTTCGCCACCAGTGCGCCGATGGAGAAGGGGGCGGGTATGGGCAGGTCGGCCAGCCCGGCCTCGCACTCCTTCCGTAGTTCGCGCAGGGACATGGAGACCTACTTCTCCGGCTCGCCATGGGCGCCGGTGCCGTCGCCGCCGGCCGTGTTCTGCCGGCCCCTGGCGTCCTCCAGCAGAGCGAGCGCGAACTGCAGCAGCTCCGGCGGGAGACCGTCCTCGCCGAGGCCGCGCCCGGCCACTCCGCTGATCTCCCCCGTACGCCGCTTCGCGAGGAACTGCAGACCGGCGACGACATCGTCGACGACCTCGGACTCCTCCTTGAAGAACCGCCAGTCCACGCCGAAGCCCAGACCGAGCGCCTTGAGGATGTCCTCGGACGGCTGGGTGACCTTTCCGGCAAGGATGTTGGAGAAGTAACTGTGCGAGAGGGATCCGCCGCGCTCCTTGACCAGGTCGGCGAAGACCCGACCCGAGATCTTCTGGCAGGGGAACGTCTTCTCGACCATGTACTCGACCTTCTGCTGCAACGTCCGCAGCTCCGGCGCGCGTTCCTCGCCGCTGTCCATCCGGCCCCCCACGTATCCGCCCCCGTCCGACCGGTGCTGCACGGTCTTCGATTTCGGTCAACGGGCTCGTACTGTAACGAACCCTGACGCGGCGTCCTCAGTGTGGGAGGCGTTCGGGGAAGCTGCACGGGAGCGGACTTGCGCAAACACTCTACGTCACTGTTAACTCAAAAAAACACGGGCAGGGGACCACGAGGGGAGCCCCTTGCCCGTGAAGTCGTTGCGGGCAAAAGGGGCATGGTCCGCATATGGGTGTAGCCCTTCACGACGGGGGATGCGTGAAGGGCTACACGTACATTATGACTGCTGGTCAGGTCGTCATCAACTGACTGCTCAGTCAGTGGACGTTGGGGGGCACGGGGCTGCGGTGCCGGATCCGCCCCGAGCCGACCCTGCGACGTGCTGGATCCGGAGCGCGTCGGCGGGGTGCGGCGGCGGGGCGCCGACCCGGTTGCACGGCTTCGGGGCAGCTGATTTCCCCGCCCTGAGCAGGGAAATCTGTCGCGGCTATGATAGACACGATGGCTCGCACAATGAGATTTTCTCTTTCGGTCAACGAAGTCAGCGATACGCGGCAGGTGCAAATGCCCACAGGAACCCCTCCGCACGCCACCGACCGGCTCGATGACGACGACTACCCCGCCTACACCATGGGCCGCGCCGCGGAGATGATCGGCGCCACGCCCACTTTCCTCCGGGCGATCGGCGAGGCCCGCCTGATCACCCCCCTGCGGTCCGAGGGTGGCCACCGCCGCTACTCCCGCTACCAGCTGCGCATCGCAGCCCGCGCACGTGAACTCGTCGACGGTGGCACACCGATCGAGGCGGCCTGCCGCATCGTGATCCTGGAGGACCAGCTCGAAGAGGCCCTGCGGCTCAACGCGGAGCTGCGCCGGCCCACGACGGAATCCGGTGAGGCGGCGGGCGCCTGAGGCGGACGGGTCCGGGCGCGCGCCCCGGCTCCCGTGGCGCCGGGGACGGGCGAATATCTATGGCCGCCGGCACAGAATTCCACGCAATGTGCGACAAGAGTTTATGACGCATCCAGTGGAGTGTAATTACTTGCCGCGCCCGGACGCTTCCACCGTGCTACTGTGGAAGCAGTTGCAGTTGTGGTTCCCAAAGACTCCAAGTGCTCTCTTCGACTTAATGTGTCGATGAGTGCCCTTTTGTATTTTCCGGCGCTTTGTTCCGGATGGGGTAATCATTGCGGCGACGCGGGATTCGCACAGTGCGATTCCCCGGGCTCTGCCCCCAGAAGGAGATAAAAACATGGCTACTGGCACCGTCAAGTGGTTCAACGCGGAAAAGGGCTTCGGCTTCATCGAGCAGGATGGCGGCGGCGCTGACGTCTTCGCCCACTACTCGAACATCGCCTCCAGCGGTTTCCGCGAGCTGCAGGAGGGCCAGAAGGTGAACTTCGACGTCACGCAGGGCCAGAAGGGCCCGCAGGCGGAGAACATCACCCCCGCCTGATCCCGCTGCTCCGGCGCTGACGCGCTGTGACGCACTTGCGCAGCTGGGGCCCGCACCTTCGGGTGCGGGCCCCAGCTCGTTGTTTTTCCCGCGTCCGGTACGGCTCATTCTTCGCAGCCGGGCTCCGTACACGTATGTCAACGGCCCGTTCTTGCGATTCCTGCGCCGCTCGTCGCTCAGTGAATTCCTCGATACGCGCCATATCGAGGAAGGGTTCTGTATGAACCGCGATCGCACGCCCCGCTCGAACGACCGATACTCCCGCACCCGCTCCGGCGGATCTTCCGCTTCCGGCGGCGGATTCCGCTCGCAGTCCCCGGGCCGCCAGGGCGGACAGGGAGCCGGCCGTTTCGGCGCTCCCGACCGGCGCTCCAGTGGTTCCGGCCGCAGGCCCGCCGCCAAGCAGGGCGAGTTCGCGCTGCCGAAGACCATCACCCCGGCGCTGCCCGCCGCGGAGGCCTTCGCGGACCTTGACATGCCCGCGCCCCTGCTGGCGGCGCTCGTCGCCGAGGGCGTCACCACGCCGTTCCCGATCCAGGGAGCCACCCTGCCGAACTCGCTGGCGGGGCGCGATGTGCTGGGCCGCGGCCGGACCGGCTCCGGCAAGACGCTCGCCTTCGGCCTGGCCCTGCTGGCCCGTACCGCGGGCAACCGGGCCGACGCCCGCCGCCCGCTGGCCCTGGTCCTCGTCCCCACCCGGGAGCTCGCCCAGCAGGTCACGGACGCACTCACCCCGTACGCCCGCTCGCTCAAGCTGCGCATGGCCACCGTCGTCGGCGGCATGTCGATCGGCCGGCAGGCCAGTGCACTGCGCGGCGGGGCCGAGGTCGTCGTCGCCACGCCCGGCCGGCTCAAGGACCTCATCGAGCGCGGCGACTGCCGGCTGGACCGGGTCGCCATCACCGTCCTCGACGAGGCCGACCAGATGGCCGACATGGGCTTCATGCCGCAGGTCACCGAGCTCCTCGACCAGGTGCAGTCGGAGGGCCAGCGGATGCTGTTCTCGGCGACTCTGGACCGTAACGTCGACCTGCTGGTCCGCCGCTATCTGCACGACCCGGTGGTCCACTCGGTCGACCCGGCGGCCGGTGCGGTGACGACGATGGAACACCATGTGCTGTACGTGCAGGGCGCCGACAAGTACGCCACCACGACCGAGATCGCGGCCCGCGACGGCCGGGTGATCATGTTCCTGGACACCAAGCACGCCGTGGACAAGCTCACCGACCACCTCCTCAGCAGCGGGGTGCGGGCTGCCGCGCTGCACGGCGGCAAGTCCCAGCCGCAGCGCACCCGCACCCTGGCCCGGTTCAAGACCGGGCACGTCACGGTGCTGGTCGCCACGAACGTCGCGGCGCGCGGTATCCACATCGACAACCTCGACCTGGTCGTCAACGTCGACCCGCCGAGCGACCACAAGGACTACCTGCACCGCGGCGGCCGCACCGCCCGCGCCGGTGAGTCCGGCAGCGTCGTCACGCTGGTGCTGCCGGGCCAGCGCCGTGAGATGACCCGTCTGATGGCCGACGCCGGAATCGTCCCGCAGATCGCCCAGGTCCGTTCCGGCGAGGCCGAGCTGAGCCGGATCACCGGCGCGCAGACGCCCTCGGGGGTGCCCGTCACCATCACCGCGCCGCTGACCGAGCGGCCCAGGAGCGGCGGCTCGTCGTCCCGGGGCCGACGCGGCGGCCCCGTCAGGTCCGGGCAGTCGCGCCGCTCGGACCTGGCCACGCCGGAGGCACGCGCCGCCGCCAAGCAGCGCCGTACCAACCGGGCCGCGTGACCCCGGGGGCAATGCTTCTCAGGTGATCATGAAGTCCCGTACGGGCAGGGCTCGTTCGACGATCCGGATGTCGCCGAGCCAGCCGTGCATCAACTGGTCGAGCGTGCCTGAGTACTCGTAGGCGCCGAGCAGCCAGGGCAGGCCCAGGGTGGCGAGACCGGTGGTGCGGGTGGCGGGGTTGCGGGCGACGACGCAGCCGTCGACGTACATCGTCGTGTGCCTGCCGTCGTTGACGACCGCCACATGCCACCACCGGTCACGCGGCAGCTCATGGCTCCAGTTGGTGACGGCCCCCGGCTGGTTCAGCGGCGCCGCCGCCCACTGGAGCCCGGGGCCGTCCGACACGGAGAGGGTGGCGACGGGCTCCTCCGGGTCGCCGGAGGTCTTGCCCGCCGCCCCGAGCGTGCCGCGGCGGCCGAGCACGGCGCCCCAGGCGTTGCGCCCGGCGTCCCAGTCGGCGGGGAGGCGGAGGAATGCCTCGATGGTGTAACCGGCCCTGAACGTCTTGGTGTTGAGCGGTGCGTTGTCCTCCGTACGCAGATACGCGCCCCGCAGCGGCGGCTTCGAGCCGTCGAAGCGGAGGCTGCCGTGGCCGGGCTGGTCGGGATGATGGCTGTCGGACCAGCGCAGTGCGTCGGGCGCACTGCCGGGGACGGCCTCGCGCACCAGGTCGTTGCGGTGCCCGGACAGGTCGGGGACGCGCAGGTCTGCTTCGGCGGCGGAACCGTCCTGGTGCGAGGGGGAGTCGAAGCGCCAGTAGGCGACGGTGCCCGGTATCAGCAACTGCTTCGCCGGGCGGGGGCCGCGCACGGGAACGGGTGCGAAGCCCGCGAAGCGCTTCTCGAAGTCGATGGGCACGGCGAAGCAGTCCTGAGGACCGGTCAGTTCGATCTCGCCGCGCTCCAGTTCGTTCAGCCTCTCGCCCGCGCGGCCGAGGATCCACGGGGAGATCGTCTCCACGTCGATGGTGTTCCTGGCCAGGTCGAAGCGGTAGAGGCGGATCATCGCGCTGCCGCCGTAGTAGCGGTTCTGGTAGTTGGTGATGTGCAGATGGACGTCGTTGCCCGCGGTGTTCTTCCGGGTGGTGCGTCCGGCGGGCCAGTAGTGGCCGTTGAGGGTGAGGAAGATCTGGTCGTGTCCGGCTATCAGCTCGTCCCACAGCTGCTTTCCGTGGTCGGAAAGTTCGGCCTCGTCGCCGTCCGCGTTCGCGTACACCAGCTCGTGGGTGGTGAGGATGACCGGCGTGTCCGGGTGTTGGGCGATGACGTCCTTCGCCCAGGCGAGCCCGGCCGCCGACGGCCGCCAGTCGAGCGCCAGCACCAGCCACTCGCGCCCGGCGGCGCGGAACAGGTGGTACGTGTTGTAGCCGTCCGGGGTCGCCCCGCCGAACGTCGGCAGGCGCCGCATCCGCTGCGGACCGAAGGTGTCCAGGTACGGGGTGCGGCCGCGCCGGTCGTCGGTCGATGACTTGATGTCGTGGTTGCCCGCGACGACGCTGTAGCCGACCCGCCGCCGGTCGAGCAGCCCGAAGGCCTCGCCGATCGCCGCGAATTCGCCTGCCTGGCCGCTCTCGGTGAGGTCGCCCAGATGGGACAGGAACACGATGTTCTCGTCGCGCCCGTGATCGAGGACGTAACGCAACGACGCCTCGACCGGCGCCTTGTCGATGCTCGCCCCGTCGAAGAGGTACTGGGTGTCCGGCATGACGACGAGCGTGAATCTGGGGTTCTCCGGGTCGGGGCGCCAACCGGTCGTGACAGCGCCGGTGTTCTGCTGGGGGAGAGCGGCGGCGGGGGTGGCGGACGCGAGCCCCGTGGCTGCGGTGGCGGCACCGGTGAGCGCGGTTGCCCGCAGGAACGTACGACGGCTCGCGCCGGGCAGAAGGGGTCCGTCGGGCTGGTGGAGGGGGCTGCACATGGATGTCTCCGCGGAGGACGAACGTCGGGTGATCGTCTGCAAGCTAGCCGCGGGGTGGGGGAGGAACCGGTCCGTAAGGGCGACAGCCGGGCGAAGACTCCATGAATTGCACAGCGCTGGGCGCGCGGGATGGCGGGTGCGGGTGCGGGTGCGGGGTGGCGGCGGGGTGGGGCGTGCGGGCGTGGGATGGCGGGTGGCGGCCGAGCTGGCCCCCGGTTGGGGCCCGTGACCCGCCGCGCCCGGCTGCTGCCCGTGCCCCGCTACCGCCCGGTTGGGGCCCGTGACCCGCCGCGCCCGGCTGCTGCCCGTGCCCCGCTACCGCCCGGTTCGCGCCCGTGATCCTGCGCGTCCCGGCTACTGCCCGCGCCCCGCCAGCGCCCGGTCCGCGGCCCTGAGCCGCCGCGCCCCGCTACCGCCCGCCCGCGACCCGCAGTACCGCCCCGGTCACATACGACGCCTCGCCCGACAGCAGCCACGCGATGGCGGACGCGATCTCCGGGGCCGCTCCCGGCCGGCCGAGCGGGATGCCGGCCGCGGCCGCGGCGGCGCGGCCGGGGTCGCCCGCGGTGGCGTGCATGTCGGTGTCGATCATTCCGGGGGCGACCGCGTTGACCCGGATGCCGTCGGGCCCCAGTTCCTTGGACAGCCCGATCGTCAGTGCGTCCGTCGCCGCCTTCGTGGCGGCGTAGTGGACGAAGTCCCCGGGGCTGCCGAGGGTGGCGGCGGCCGAGGAGACATTGACGATCGCGCCGGACCCGGTGGCCGCCATGTCCTTCGCGGCCCGGCGGCAGCACAGCAGATAGCCGAGGAGATTCACGTCCAGGACCCGGCGCAGCGTCTCGGCGGAGGTGTCGACGAGACGGCCGAGAGGGCCCGTCACTCCCGCGTTGTTGACCAGTCCGGTGACGGGGCCGAGCTGCGCGGCAGCCGTGTCGAAGAGCCGTTCCACATCGGCCTCCACGGCGGTGTCCACCCGCACCGTGACACAGCGCGCCCCTGCGGCCCGCACCGCCGCCGCGGTCCGCTCGGCGGCCTCGGCGTTTCTCACGAAGCCGAGGGCGAGGTCATGCCCTTCGGACGCCAGACGGACACAGGTCGCGGCACCGATCCCGCGACTGCCGCCGGTGACGACGGTGACGGGGCGGGGCGACGGAGTGGTGCTGCTGCCTGCCACTGGAGGAACCTCTCACTGTCGGGTCATGCCGGCCACGTCGTATGCCGAATGCGGATTGTACGGAGAGCACCTGCTCCGGACGCTCTTTCTGATCAAGGCGCCCAGGTGGGTGAGGCCTGTGGCCCACCCGTACCACGGCCCGCCCGCCGTTGGGGTGGTGCCGGGCGGACCGTTGGCGTGGTGCGCGGTGGGGGCGTGCGCGGGTGCCTAGGGTCGGCGGCTGACGGACCGCTGTCGGCGTGGAACGGGTTGAATCGCCCGGCGCCGGTGGCGGCTCCTCCTCAACGGCGTTCCCCTGCCATCGCCTCGCATTGCGGTGGCAGGGGACGCCGACCGTCTTCCCCCCCGGGCGCCCGGGGCCTCTACGTCCACAGCGCCTCCGCGACCCAGACGCCGACGAAGACCGCGCCCAGCGCCGCCACCACGCTCGCCACCACATTGGCCGCCGCGTAGAACTTCGCCCCGTCCTCGGCCAGCCGCAGCGTCTCGTAACTGAAAGTCGAGTACGTGGTGAGTGCCCCGCACAGTCCCGTACCGAGCAGCAGTTGCAGGTGGGAGGAAGCGGCGCCGGCCGTGACCGCGCCGGTCAGCAGGCCCAGGATCAGTGATCCGGTCACGTTGACGGCGAAGGTGCCCCACGGGAAGACGGCGTCGTACCGGGACTGCACGGCCCGGTCGGTCAGATAGCGCAGGGGCGCCCCGACCGCGGCCCCGACGATCACCAGCAGCCAGTTCAACGGCTCCGCTCCCGGTCGTCGCCGTAGTGGACGACCTCGCAGCTGTCCAGGACGACCAGACCGCCGTCCGCGACCAGCTCTTCGATGAGCGGCAGGAACGCGCGGATCCGCTCCTCCGCGTCCACGATCACGACCGCCACCGGCAGGTCCTCGCTCAGCGAGAGCAGCCGCTGGGTGTGGATCATCGACGAGGCGCCGAACCCCTCGATCCCGCGGAACACACTCGCGCCCGACAGCCCCGCCTTGTGCGCCCGGTGCACGATCTCCGTGAACACCGGCCTGTGGTGCCACCCGTCGGACTCGCCGACGAGGACCGTCAGGCGCAGTGCGCGTTCCGTGTCCGGCACCGTCATGACTGCCTCCACGCCAGCACGCGGCGGGTTGCCCACACCGCACTCCACACTGCCGCGAGGGCCGCAAGCAGTGTCAGTCCCAGATACGCCAGGCCGGTACGGGCCCGGCCGCCGTCCACCAGGCGCTCGATGTCCACCGCGTAGGTGGAGAACGTGGTGAACCCGCCCAGCACCCCCGTACCGAAGAACGGCCGCACCAGCCGGTGCGCCGCCCATGCGTCGCTGATCACCACCATGAACACGCCGATCACCGCGCAGCCGATGACATTCACGATCAGCGTCGTCCAGGGGAAGCCGCCCGGGGCGGTGGGCCAGATCAGGGTGGCCCCGTAGCGGGCGGATGCTCCGAGTGCACCGCCGAGCGCGACCACCGCGACGACGGAACCTTGGTGATTCCGGGCTCCCATGCGCACATGTCTCCTGCCTGCTACACGCACCAGGCTATCGCCGCCGCCCCGAAGGAGCGTGTCGGGCCCGTCACCCGAACGGTCCATGCGGCGCGGCTCACCGGTGCGGACCCGAGGGCCCGGGCGCGGGTCTACCAGGTCCTGCCCGGGAGCTGACGGATGCCGGAGGGAAAGTGTGACGAGAGGCCTGAGGGGCGGATGCTAGGCTCGCGCGATCCTGCGCGGGGAACGACGCAAAAGCACCTCAAGGGGATATGAGGAAATGGCTGTGGAGAAGACCTCACCGAAGATCGTGGTGGTCGTGCCCACCTACAACGAGCGGACGAACCTGCCCGTCCTCGTGGATCTCCTGATGAATCTGGGCCTGCCCGACCTGCACATTCTCGTGGTGGACGACAATTCGCCGGACGGTACGGGCGAGGTCGCGGGCAAGCTCTCGGCCGGCACCGCCGGGGTGGTCGGTGTGCTGCACCGCAAGGAGAAGGACGGGCTGGGACGCGCCTACGTGGCGGGCATGACGCGTGCGCTCGCCGAGGGCGCGGACGTGGTGGTCCAGATGGACGCCGACCTTTCCCACCCGGCGTCGAGACTCCCGGTGATGATCGAGACACTGCTCGCCGGGGATGCCGCCGTGGTGATCGGCTCCCGCTATGTGGCGGGCGGTTCGCTCGCCACGGAGTGGCCCTGGTACCGCAAGGCGCTCTCCGCATGGGCGAATTTTTATGTGAACGCGATCCTGCGGTTGCGGGTGAAGGACGCCACCGCCGGTTTCAAGGCCTGGCGGGCATCGACGCTGAAGGCGATCGATGTGTATTCGGTCCGCAGCAACGGCTATTCGTTCCAGGTGGAGATGAACTACCGCACGGTCAAACAGCATTTGAGGATCGTCGAGGTGCCGATCCGGTTCGAGGAGCGGGTCGAGGGCGAATCCAAGCTCGGCCTGAGCGTGCAGATCGAGTCCGCCCTCGCACCGTGGAAGCTGCTGTTCGGCAGGGACCGCCACTGATTCCGGGCGGGGAGTCCGGGGACCGGCCCGGGGGCTAACCCCACCCCGTGCCGTCATGCCTCCCGGATGGGCCGGGGGCCTCGGCCCAACAAGGCTTGCAACATGACGACTTACCGTGGATCTGTCACGTTCATCGCCCTGTCCGTCACCGCTGCCGCCACCGCTCTGACCGGGGCCGTGACCCCGCCGGCCCACGCCGAAGGTGCTGTACCCGCACTCGACTGGCGGCCCTGTGCCGCGGCCGGCGGCCCCGCCGCGCAGGAGTGCGCCGAGCTGCCCGTACCGCTCGACTACCGGAACCCGGACGGCCCGCGGCTCGGCCTCGCGGTGACCCGGGTACGCAGCGACCGTCCCTCGGCCCGGCGCGGGACGCTGCTGGTGATCGCCGGTGGCCCCGGCTCGTCCGGGGTGCAGCAGGTGACACAGGAGGGGGAGCGGCTGCAGCGGGAGACGGCGGGGCAGTACGACATCGTCAGCCTCGACCCGCGCGGCGTCGGCGGTAGCACGAAGGCGAGCTGCGGGCTCGACCCGGAGGACCGGGAGCTGGTGAATCTGCGGTCCTGGCCCGCCGCCGACGGCTCGATCACCGAGAACGTGGAGCGGTCGCGGCGCGTCGCCGAGGCGTGCGCCCGCAACGGGGGAGCGTGGCTGCGCAGCTTCACCACGGCCAACGAGGTACGGGATATCGACCGCTTCCGGCAGGCGCTGGGCGAGGAGAAGCTGTCGGCCTGGGGGACCTCGTACGGAACCTATGCGGGCGCCGTGTACGCCCAGAAGTACCCGCGGCACACGGACCGTTGGGTGCTGGACAGCAGCGGCGACCCCGACCCGTCGCGCGTCGCGCAGGGCTGGCTGGCGAACATGGCGGTGGGCGCGGACGACCGGTTCCCCGACTTCGCACGGTGGGCCGCGGACCCGGCCCGGGAGGCGGAGGGGCTGCGGCTGGCGGAACGGGCCGAGGACGTACGGCCGTTGGTCCTGGCACTGGCGGCGCGACTGGACCGTGAGCCGAAGGAGTCCACCACGGTGGGCGTCCCGCTGACCGGCAACCGGCTGCGCCAGGCGCTCCAGAACGCCCTGTACAGCGATGACGCCTTCGCCCAGCTCGCCGGGCTCGTCCAGGCGGCCCGGGATGCCTCCGCGAAGCCCGTCCTGCCCGCCGAACTGGCCCAGCCGCTGCCGGACCCGGACGCGGCGGTCACGATCGGCGTGGTCTGCAACGATGTGCGCTGGTCCGGCACGGTCCCGTCGTACGGGCGTGCCGTCGCCGCGGACCGGCTGAAGCACCCGCTGACCGCCGGTATGCCGGTGAATGTCACACCGTGCGCCTTCTGGAAGGACGCGCCTGTGGAGCGGCCGACCAGGATCACGGACGAGGGGCCGTCCAACATCCTGATGATCCAGGGCCTCCGTGACCCGGCGACCCCGTACTCCGGGGCTCTGAAGATGCGCGCGGCCCTGGGCGACCGGGCCCGTCTGGTCGCGGTCGGCCACGGCGGACACGGCGTCTACCTGGGCAACGGCAATGCCTGCGGGGACCGTGCGGTCACCACGTTCCTGACGACGGGGACACGGCCGGAGCGGGACACGTACTGCGCGGACTGAGCGGGGGGCGGCTCCTGCCGTGGGGCGGCTCCGCTCAGTCGCAGAGGTCCTTCGCCGCGCCTGCCGGGGTCGCATCGCGTACCGAGTCGGACTCGGTCCGGGTGGTGAGTGCCGCGCACAAGTGCGCGGCACTCCCGTCCGCGTCGAGGTCGGCCGTCCGGCGGAGCGGCCGCCCGAGCCGATCCGTGAGGTGAGTCCGTCCCGTCCGAAGAAGACCCCCGACTCCGCCTCCGTGAAGGACCGCAGCCCCGGGGACGGGGACGGCTCCGGGGACTGATGCCGACCGTCGGCTGCCGGCCGCTCAGTCGCTGCCGGGCGGCACATGCCCGGTGTACCGGGCCTGTGTCAGCAGGGAGACGACCTCCTCGTCGGAGGTCTGCGAGAAGTCCCGGTACCACTCGCCGACGGCGTAGAAGAGGCGCGGCGTGGACAGACACACCACCTCGTCCGCGCACTGCCGCAACCGGACGACCGCGTCCGGTGGCGCCACCGGTACGGCCGCCAGCAGACGGGCCGGGTTCTGCGCCCGTACCACCTGGCAGGCGGCCTCGGCCGTGGCGCCGGTCGCGACGCCGTCGTCCACGACGATGACGGTCCGGCCTTCGAGCGGTGTCCGCGGTCTGCCCGCGCGGTATGTCTGCGCCCGGCGTACGAGCTCCGCCGCCTCGACCCGCTCGACCGCCGCGAGGTCCTGCTTCCCGACCCTGAGGTGGCTGACGACGTCCTCGTTGATGACCCGCACCCCGCCCTCGCCGATGGCGCCGAACGCCACTTCCTCGTGGTGCGGCACGCCGAGTTTGCGGACCACGATCACATCGAGCTGGGCGCCGAGCATCTGTGCCACCTGGAAGGCCACCGGGACTCCGCCGCGGGGCAGGCCCAGCACGACGGGGTTCTCCCGCTCCAGATGACGGAGCGCCTCGGCCAGCTGCTGTCCCGCGTCCGCGCGGTCGGCGAACAGCACGGTGGTTCACCCCCAAACAGGGGAGAGCGGGGAGCACGTGGGTACGTATCCCAACCGCCTCCCTACTTCGAAACAACCCCATGTGCGGCGGCCGCGCAACTCGGGCAGGGTCGGTTGCATGGAACGAATCGGAGCGGTCCTGATCGATATCGACGGTGTGCTCACGGTGTCCTGGAAGCCGCTGCCCGGCACCGTGGCGGCCATGGAGCGGCTGCGCGAGGCGGGTCTCCCGCTGGCGCTGGTCACCAACACCACCTCCCGAACCCGTGCCTCGATCGCCGGGAAGCTGGCCGGTGAGGGCTTCCCCGTCTCCGCCGACGACATTCTCACCGCCCCCGCCGTCACCGCCGCCCACCTGCGGGAGCACCATCCCGGAGCCCGCTGCCTGCTGATCAACACCGGCGACATCCGGGACGATCTGACGGGCGTGACACTCGTCGACGAGGGCGAGGGCGAGGGCGCGGGCGAGGACGAGGAGGAATCCGGATCGGCTCATGGCGGGGCACCGGACGTCGTCGTCCTCGGCGGGGCCGGGGACGCCTTCACCTATGCGGCGCTCAACCGCGCCTTCCGCCATGTGCAGCGAGGTGCCCGGCTCGTCGCCATGCACCGGAACATGTACTGGCGCACGGCCGCCGGGCTCGACCTCGACACCGGAGCCTTCCTCCTGGGGCTGGAGCGGGCCGCCCGCGTCGAGGCGGAGATCACCGGCAAACCCGCCGGGTCGTTCTTCGCCACGGCCCTGGCACACCTCGGCGCCACCGCGTCCCACGCCCTGATGATCGGCGACGACATCGAGTCCGACGTCCTGGCGGCCCAGCGCGCCGGGCTCACCGGCGTACTCGTCAGGACCGGCAAGTACCTCCCCGAGACACACCGGGCGGCCGACGGCACCCCGGACCATGTGATCGGCTCCTTCGCCGATCTCCCCGCCCTGCTGGAGCGGCTGGGGGCGTGAGGAAACCGGGGCGGACAGGGGCACGGACGCGCGGCCCCGGACCGGTCAGGACACCGGAGACGTCTTGGGCACCTCGCCCTCGGTCGTGTTGACGTCGATCACGGAGAACGCCGCGCCCTGCGGGTCCGTCAGCGCGGCGAAGCGGCCGAACGGCATGGTCATCGGGCCGAAGCGCAGGATCGCACCGTGCTCGGTCGCCTTCGCCACGGCCGCGTCGCAGTCCGCGACGGTGAAGTACACATTCATGTACGGCGGTACCTCGGGCGGGAATTCGTCGCCCATCTTCATCCGCCCCATGACCGTCTTGTCGCCGAGGTTGAACATCCTGAAGTCGACGGCGTCGTCCTCCATCTCCACCATGCTGTACGGGAAGACGGCGGAGAAGAAGGCGTCCGACTTCTCCGGCTCCCGGGTGAAGACCTCTGCCCAGCAGAACGCACCGGGCACGCCCTGGGCCTCGAAGCCCTCATGGGCCCCCGCCTGCCAGACGCCGAAGGCGACCCCGCTGGGGTCGCGGGCCAGCAGCATCGTGCCGAACTCGCCCACCTCCATGGGGTCCATCAGCGTCTCGCCGCCGTTGTCACGGATCTTCGCGGCGGTGGCGGCGGCATCCGGAGAGGCGAGGTACAGACACCAGGCCGACGGTCCCTCCTGGCCGGGCATCGGGGGCACCACTGCGGCGACCGCCTTGCCGTCGGCGTACGCCTGCGTGTAGTCAGCGAACTCGGACGAGGACTCGCCGAACGTCCAGCCCAGCACATCACCGTAGAAGCTCTTCGCTCTGTCGAGGTCGGGAAACATCGCGTCGGCCCAGCACGGAGTGCCCTCCGGTTGTACAGCCATGACTTCGACTCCTTCGTGCGCGGTGGGTGTCCGGCTTTTCACGCTAGCCAGCCCACCGGCTCCCCGCGCGCTGGAAACGCGGTCACCGGCCCGGTGGCCGGGATCAGCGGTCCAGGACCGGACCCGCGGTGTCGAGCGCCGCACCGGCGTGGTCGGCGAGGGTCACCGCCACGAGGCGCGCCTGCAACGACGGGACGGTTCCAGGGGTGGGCCGGAGCATGAACCGGCCGGAGTAGTGACCGCTCGCCGAGGCGCGGAGCTCGGTCTCGCCCTCCGGCCAGCCGTCGCGGTCGACGTCCCAGTGCCTGCGCCCCACGACGACACCGCCGTCCTGTTCCAGCCGCGGCGGCTGCCCCAGCAGGCTTCCGTACTCGAAACGGCATCCCTGCAGGCGCAGTACGTCCACGAGCTGCCGGCGGACCTGCTCCACCACCAGGTCGGGGGGAGGCGGCGGACTGGACGAGCTGGGCGGTGTCGTGGATCCGGGCGAGGTGGCCCGCATCGGTCACGGTGATCACCCGCAGGCGACGGGCGTGGGATCGGCCGGATGCACGGGTGCTGCGGTATGTCTCCCCAGCCCTGGAGGTCATGCAGTCGCCCTGGTTGCGGTGTAGGTCGAACCGCCTGGTACATTGCTATGCATGGAACGCGGTAAGGCAAGTCGCCAGGCGCCGGAGAAGGTCGAGAGCCAGCTCCGCAAAGGAGTTCTGGAGTACTGCGTCCTGGCTCTGATGCGTGACGGGCCCAAGTACGGGGTTGAGCTGCTGAGCGAGTTGCAGGACACCGGCACCCTGGCGACCAGTCAGGGCACGGTCTACCCACTGCTGTCACGGTTGCGGCGGGATGAACTCGTCGTCACCACCTGGCAGGAGTCCGCATCCGGTCCGCCACGGCGGTACTACGAACTGACCGAGGCCGGGCATGCGGCACTCACGGAGTTCGCCGGGATCTGGCCAGGATTCCGCGACGCCGTCGACCACCTCCTCACGCCGATCACCGGGCATCGGCACGATCCTGGAAAGGCACACCCATGAAGACCGACGACACCCTCGTCCGGGACTACCTCGCTGCCGTCGGACGCGAGAGCGCGGCGCTGCCCCCGGCCGCCCGCCAGGAACTCATAGCCGACCTGGGCGAGCACATTCAGGTCGCGCTCGCCGAACGGCCCGGCAGCATCCGCGAGATCCTCCACGAGGTGGGCGACCCACGAACGATCGCCACCACAGCACTCCAGGAGCTCGGCCACACCCCCGGCACACTCGCCCACAAGCCCCGTCGGCGCCGCTCCCCGGCATGGCTACCGATTCTGCTCCTGCTGGTCAGTGATGTCCTGCCCTATGCGGGAGGCATCGCCCTCTGGGCCTGGCTCAGCGTCATCATGAACATAACCGCCATCGTGATGGTGTGCCGCTCCCGCCACTGGACGGCGGCCCAGAAGTGGATCGGCCTCACGCTGGCCGCCCTCCTGCCTGTGGTCCTTCACGTCGCCTGGTACTTCGTCTTCGTCGTCCCCGACGACAGCGCTGCGACCGACGCGTGGCGCTGGACGGCCGTCGCCCTGGTGTTCGTCCTGACGGTGATCGGCTGCGGGTGGCTGTGGCGCACCAAGCGTCCCTGAGTGCGCCCCTTTCACCGGCAGCCCTCCGGCGGCGATGCTCCGACCCCAGCGCTGTGACTGCGCGGGTTGTTTACCGGGCCGCTCCGAAGTCCTGTGTCCAGTAGCTGCCGGGCTGGGCGAGGCCCACGCCGATCTCCTTGAACGAGCAGTCGAGGATGTTGCGCTTGTGGCCGGGGCTGTCCATCCAGCCCGCCATGACGCTCTCGGGGGTGGCGTAGCCGTAGGCGACGTTCTCGCCGTACGCGCTCCAGTTGTATCCGGCGCGCGTGATCCGGTCTCCCGGAGCCGATCCGTCGGAGCCCGTGTGGGACATGTTCCGGTGGGATGCCATGTCGGCGCTGTGGGCCTGGGCGGTCTTCGTCAGCTTCGCGTTCACGGTCAGTGGCGAGCAGCCGGCCTTGGAACGCTCGCTGTTGACGAGCGTCAGTACGCGGGCGGCGGCACCGGACGCCGGAGCGGCGGTCGCCGGTGTGCTCGTGGACGCGGCGGGCTTCGGTGCGCTCACGGGTGCAGCGGGCTTCGGCGCGCCCCAATGTGCGGTGCGGTGTGCGGTGTGGGTCCGCCACGCTTCCGCGGCCGGCTTCTCGTGGGGGTCGAAGCAGGCCATGGCGGCAGAGGGCACACCCACGGCTCCCACGGCGACGACAGCGATGATGATCCGCCGGTAGGACGTCTTCCTGCGGTGCTTCCTCATGTGTGTGACCTCGCTCGATATTCGCGGAGCGGCCCCGTACGGCCGGCTTCGAAGCGCCTTGCGGTCGTCATTCTTGGAACGGCCTTCGGGGTGGGGCAACAAGCCGAAGTACTACCCCGGCCCGTAGCGCCGGACGGCGCTTGAAACGGGCGCGCAGGCATGCTGGCGGCGACCGTCGTGCTCCGGGAATGCACTGGGGCTCCGTCAGAATCCCTTGCTGGCTTGAGGGACGGGCGGGAGCGCCGAGCGGGGCGGATGTTGACGAACCTCGCGCGCACATATCTGCACCAAGACGGACAAATATTGCCATGCCGCCCAGGTGGTACCTACTAACCAGTGCCCTGAGTGTCAAAAGCTCTGTGGCCGATGTCACTGGCGAGCGATGCAACCATCTGTCCCGGTCCACTCCTGTGGTCATGAGTGGTGGCGGGCGATCGTGGCCGGTGCCGGCGGTACGGGGCGGTCCGCCCGGGGCTCGCGGGTGCGTGGCCGTCGGTCGGGGACGGCGACGCCGACGAGCGTGATCAGTCCGCCGAGGAGTTCCACGGGCCGTGGCTGCTCGCCGAGCCGGAGGCAGGCCACGGCGAGGGTGACGGCGGGCACGAGGCCCCGACACCCGCCACGTCCTCGACCGCCTCGACGGCCTTGACGAGGGCTGACGCCGAGGGCTGACGACGAGGACTAACGCACTGGTACGGCCCCCGCCCCCGACCCCCCGGCGTCGCGGGTCCGGCGGGTCGCGGCCGCGACGGTGGCCATCAGCTCCGCGTCCAGGACGGACGGATCGGCCAGCCGCGTCGGGGCGGCGTACGAGTTGAGCAGGGCCTTCGTGACGCGCAGGGCCGCCTCGGGCCGGCGCACGATGGGCTTGGTCCACGCGGTGACCGCCCCGTCGAGGGCGTCCTCGGGCACGATGCGCTGGAGGACCGACAGCTCGTACGCCTCGGCGGCGTCGAAGGCGCGTCCGGTCAGGATGAGCTCGCGCGCGCGGGCGGCGCCGACCTCATGGATCAGTCGGGGCAGCACGCCGCCCCAGGCGGTGGGCAGCCCGAGCGCCAGTTCCGGCAGCCGGAATCCCGCCGTGTCGGCGCCGACGCGCAGATCGCAGGCGAGGGCCAGCGCCAGTCCCGCGCCGATCGCCTTGCCCTGGATCCTGGCAATGGTGACCGCCTGGCTGGTGGAGATCGCCTCGCAGACGCGGCGGGCCTTGTCGCCCGCGATCCGGATGCCCCGCCCGGTGGGGTCCTCGTCCAGCCAGTCGGCGAACTCGTTCCGGTCCCCGCCCAGGCAGAAGTCGGCCCCGGCACCGCTGAGCACCAGCACGCGGACGTCGGGGTCCGGTACGGCCAGGACCGTCAGCAGATCGTCCAGCATCGCCTCGGTGACCGCGTTGCCGGTGTCGGGGCAGTTCAGCTCCACGCGCAGGACGGGGCCCTCGCGCACGGTGCGTACCGTGCTCGGCCGCCGGTACGGGGGCAGGAGGTCGGGGAGCGAGAGCTTCATATCGCCACACTCATCGAGGTCACACGCCTGAAGACCAGACGGGACGCGTAACTGGGCCCGGTGACGGCGCGCAGGGTGGGGAAACGTTTCAGGAGCTGGGTCAGGACCGTGCGTGCCTCCAGGCGGGCGAGGGCCGCGCCCAGGCAGTAGTGCACACCGCCCCCGAAGGTGAGGTGGGTGCCGGTGCGCTCGATGTCGAAGGCATCCGCGTTCTCGTTGTGCCGCGGGTCGTGGTTGGCGGCCCCGTACATGACGTGGACCAAGCTGTCCTTCGCGATCGGCACGCCCGCCAGGACCGTGTCGTCGGCAGCGATCCGGGTGTTGATGTGGATGGGCGGGTCGTACCGGAGGGCCTCGTCGACGGCGGCGTCGATGTATCCGGGATGCTCCGCGAGCCATGCCCACCGGCCGGGCTCCCTCAGCAGCAGCCCCACCATGGACGACAGCAGTGTCGCGGTGGTCTCCAGCGAGGCGATGGTGACGAACATGGTGAGACGGTAGAGGATCTCGTCCGCCGCCTCGCGGTCGGGTTCCGTCGCGTCCCAGGTGTGTATCCAGCCGGTCAGGACATCGTTGCCGGGGTTCGCGCGGCGCTGCTTCACCAGGTCGGTGAAGTACGCGCGTAGACGCACGGTCGCCTCGGCGGACACGGCGAGCTGGCTCTTGGTGGGCAGCAGCTCCTGGGCGTGCACCTGGTTGTGGGTGATCTCCAGGATGTGGGAGTAGTCCTCGGGCGGGATCCCCAGCCAGGAGCCGATGGTGCTGATCGGGAGCTGCTCGCTGACCGTACTGACGAAGTCGGCGTCGCCCCAGCGCAGTTTGTCGGCCAGCTCGTCGAGGAGGCGGGTGACATCTTCCTCTACCTGCGGGGTCAGCCGCTGGATGGTCGAGCGGTCGAAGAGGTTGCCGAGGCTGCGGCGCTGGCAGGTGTGCTCGGGTGCGTTGAGGCGCGAGAGCGTCTTGGTCATCTCCTGCGTGGCGACCGCGTCCCAGCGCTCGGTGTCCGCCTGGCGTTCCTGCCAGGCGAAGTCCGGCGCCAGCCAGTTGCGGCCGCGCAGCACCTCGCTGCACGCGTCGAAGCCGGTGACGAAGTACGCGTCCCAGGGAGCGCGTACGACATCACCCATGGATCTCAGCTCGCCCAGGAGGGCGTAGGGATCAGCCTGCCCCTCCGGCGATTTGAGGCGCCGTAGGAGGGAAATGAGTGCACGGCGGTCGACGGTGGTGGGCCTGTCTGTGCCACATATAGCGCTCACGCAGAGTTCCTTGCCCTGGGCTCATGGTTACGGCCAGAACCTACCCCTCCGCATATATGTGCCATGCGTCGATCTCTGTTGCCCGTGTCACAGGAAAATGCCTTGGTGACCCCTTGTCATATGTCGAACATCCGCTAGCTGGAGCACGCATGACGTCCAGTTATGCGTGCAAGTCGCCCGAATTCACCTACCGGCCGCCCGTCACACGCGGAAGACGTCCAGGAAGGAACTCCACCAGCCCTTCGCCTTCTTCTGCGGCTCCACGTGGTCGTAGCGCGCGGCGGGAACCTCCTCGGAGGCGGCGATCCGGGACGAAACGGGCGGCTGTGCGGCCGTCGCCGCATGGCGCGCGGCACTCGGGCTGAACCGGACCGGCAGGGACACCAGCGCCCGGTGGAACGGACCCGGCCGCCATGCCACCGCCGAGGCCGGCACGGCGAGGGCGAGGTCCGGCACGGTGTTGAGGATCTTCTCGATCGCGGTGAGGGCGATGAGCTGGGCCGGGGACTTCGCCGGGCAGACGTGTGGGCCCGCGCCCCAGGCCAGATGGGCGCCCTTGCTCAGGGTCTGGCGGGCATCGGTGAGCGCGGGATCGCTGTTCGCGGCGGCGAAACTGATCAGTACGGGGGTGTCCGCCTTCAGCGTCACGCCGCCCAGGTCGACGTCCTGGACCGGGTAGTGCGTCGCGTAGTTGGCGATCGGCGGGTTGTTCCACAGCACGTCGTCGAGGGCGTCCTCGACCAGCATCCCCGTACCGCGCCGCTGCGGACCCCCGGTGTCGTTGGACAGCAGGAGAAGCAGTGCGTTGGCGATGAGATTGCGTTCCGGCTCGACGCCCGCGCCCATCAGCATGACGAGCTGGTCCTTGAGCTCCTCGTCCCGCAGGCCCGCCGGGTGCTGGATGAGCCAGGAGGTGATGTCCTCGCCGGGCTGCCGCCGCTTGAGCGCGACGAGCTCCATCAGGCACTCCGTCAGCTCGGCGTTGGCCCGCAGTACGTCCTCGCCGTCGAAGATCGCGGACATCCAGCGGGTCAGCCGGTCGCCGATGTCTCCGGGGCAGCCGAAGAGCTGGTTGAACAGCAGCAGCGGCAGAAGCTTGGCGTAGTCGCCCAGCAGGTCGGCGGTGCCGCGTTCGATGAACTGGTCGATGAGGTAGTCGGCGATGCGCTCGACATCCCGGCTGAGCCGGGTGGTGTTGAGGCGGCCGAGGCTCTCGGTGACCGCCTTGCGCAGGCGCAGATGCTCCGTGCCATCCGTGAACAGGCAGTTGGGCCGGTACGCCATCATGGGCAGCACCGGACTGTCGAGCGGTACGCGACCCTCCCGCAGCGCCGCCCACCGCCGCGAGTCACGGGCGAAGAAGGAGGGGTTCTGCAGGACCCGGAGCGCGGCCTCGTGCTGCACGACCAGGGTGGCCTCCACACCGGGGGCCAGCTCGATCGGAGCGGCGAGCCCGTGCGCCCGGAATTCGTCGTACACACGCTGGGGATCGGACGCGAACTCCGGCCCGTAGAGCGACGTCTGGCGCTGACCGTGCATCGGGCACCCGGTGGGGGCGCTGTACGGGGTGGCTCCCGGTTGAGAGTCCATGTGTGATTCCTCGATGTGATCGCGGGCCTCACAGGGCCCGGACGGCGGACGGAGAACGGGTATCGGGGCCACCCGTACCGGCGGACGGTGGACGGAGCGGGTCAGGCCACCCGTGCGAGAAGGTGCCGGACCAGAGTGATCAGGGCCTGTGCGGACGACTTCTCGTCCCGGGCGTCGCAGTACACGACCGGGGTGTCCGGCAGCAGATCGAGAGCCTCGCGCAGCTCCTCCTCGGCATGCCGGGAGTACGGGTCGAAGCTGTTGACCGCGACCGCGTACTCCAGCCCGTACGTCTCGACGAGGTCGATCACCGGGAAGGTGTCGGCCAGACGCGCCGGGTCGACGAGGAGCAGCGCGCCGAGCGAGCCCCTCGCCATGTCCTCCCACAGCTCGACGAAGCGCTGCTGGCCCGGCGTACCGAACAGGTACAGCACCAGTTCGTCGCTGAGCGTCAGACGGCCGAAGTCCAGCGCGACCGTTGTCGTCACCTTGTCGGGCGCGCCCCGCAGGTCGTCGATGTGGGCACTGGCCTGCGTCATCCTCTCCTCGGTGCGCAGCGGAGTGATCTCGGAGAGGGTGCCGATGAGCGTCGTCTTGCCCACGGCGAAGTGTCCGACGACGAGGATCTTCGCCGCACGCTGTACCGCGTCCGGCACATAGATGTTCTCAGCCGAACCGGACGTGGAGTCCATGCAACACCTCTTCGAGGATCTTCCTGTCAACTAGCTGAGCCGGTGGTGGCGCCTTGCGGCGCATCAGATGACCCTGATCCGCTAAGTCGTTCAGCAGCAGCCGTGCCACTCCGACGGGCAGCGCCAGATGGCCCGCGACCTCGGCCACCGACAGATAACCGCCGGAGCACAGCTCCCAGATCGCCCGGACCTCGGGGCTCGGGTTCGGGGGCTGCTGCCGGTCGGGTGCGATGGTGACCAGAGTGACGAGGGAGAGGTTCTCCGCATCGGGCAGGCCACGCCCGCCGGTGATGACATAGGACCGGACGAACCCGCTGCTGACCGCCTGTTCCTCGCCCGGCGCCGTCATGCGTCGCTTCCGGCGTTCTGGCGGGGAGGTGTGGTCATCGCCTTCCCCAGTGCGGCGACCTGTTGTTGCATACGGAAGGACATGGCCTCCATGTCCACGTCGGCCGCGGCGGCCGCCGCCAGATAGGCGCCGGTACCGGCGGCGATCAGGAAGATCCAGCCGTGCTCGTACTCAAGGAGCGTCTGGTGCCAGCGGCCGGAGGTCTGGGCGCCGATGAAGGGGGCGACGGCCCGGCTCAGCGACTGCATGGAACTCATCGCCGCTGCCACGGTCTCCGCGTCGTCCCGGCCGATCTCACTGGAGTTGGCCAGCAGCAGGCCGTCGGCGGAGACGAGGATCGCGTGCCGTGCGCCGGGTACCTGGAGCACATCGTTGAGTACCCAGGACAGATCGGGGTTCACTGGATCTCGGGTCCTTCCATCGTCGTCGTGTCACGCCCGGACCGTGTTCCACGCTGGAACGCGCCCAGGCGGGAGGCGGTCTCCTCGTTGCTGCGCACCGGCCCGGGCTCGGTCGACGGCACCACCGACACCGGGCTCTTGCGACGACGCTTGGGCAGACCACCGGCGGTGGTGAAAGCCCCCGTCGGCTGCGGGGCGGGGGCCGGCTGCGCGGCCGGCGGGAACAGAGGAGTCGGGGGCGGCGTGGGCGCCTGGCGGCGGGGGAGCGCCGAGACGTATGCGTCCTGGCCACTGGCGGCCGCGGGGGCCGCGCGAGGCGCCGGGGGTGCCGGTGCATCGCCGGTGAGAAGCTCGTCGGGCAGGAGAACCACCGCGCGTACGCCTCCATAAGGGGATACGGAGTCCACCGAGACCTTGAACCCGTAGCGGGCGGCCAGCATGCCGGAGACGGCGAATCCGAACTGTGGGGGAATGCCCAGACTGGAAACGCTGATCGCGGCCTGAGGCGCGAGGAGAGCCGCCGCGCGGTCCTTCTCCTCCTGGCCCATGCCGAGGCCCGCGTCGTCGACGATGAGGCAGACGCCCTTCGGGACGGCCTGGATGTTGATCTCCACCGGAGCGCCGGGAGCGGAGTAGTTGGTGGCGTTGGCCAGCAGCTCGGCGAGGACCACCGCCACCGGCTCCACGGCCTTGCTGACGACGGAGAAGTTGACCTGCCCGTTGACCCGGACCCGGTCGAACTGCCGGATACGGCCCTGGGCGCTGCGGGCCACGTCGAAGACGGAGGCGACCGTCTCCCTGCGCCCGAGCCAGCCGCCGCACAGCACCGCGATGCCCTGCGCGCGGCGCCCGAACTGACTGTTGGCGTGGTCGATGGCCATCAGGTCGGCGAGCATGTTGGGGTCGTCGCCGTACTTCTTCTGGGCGTTCTCGACGACCACCTGCTGCTCGTCCGCAAGCCCCTGGAGGGTACGCACGGCCGCCTTGAGGACGGCCTTGGTCTCCTCCTCGGCGTCCCTGCGGACCTCGGCCATTTCGGCGGCCTGACGGTGCAGCAGACCGTTGTGGGAGACGTGGAGTTCGTCCCGCTGCCGTTGCAGCGCGTCGCGCTCCCCACGGAGTCCGGCGTTCTGTCTGCGCAGTCCGATGTTGGTCTTGCGAGCCCGCAGGACGGCACCCACAGCGACCAGTGCTACGACAACCAGTGCCCAGAAGAGCGGGCCCTGTGCAAATGTCATGAGACTCACTTCAAGTGCCATGGCTATGGAAACGGCTTGACGCTCCCTCATGTGCCGCACAGGCCGGGCTCGTTGAGCCAGGACGTGCGCCACGCAGGGAAGGCCCCTCCGAAAGTGGGACCGAGGAATTCATCCCTCCCGGAATGCCCCCATATGCCATCAGCCCACTGGAAGTAAGATGATCTTAGCATCGGCCTGTCGGGTAAATGTCAAGACGGACACGCCAGTTGCACTCTTGACGCGGAATGTTCACATCCCGGGACGGAGTCGCCGGCATCGCCGCCCGCCCGGGCGCGGGCACCACCGGCTGAACACGGCGGTGTCACCACTGTCGATCGGGCCCGGGTCCGCACCTCCTGGGCGCACCCGGATTCCTCGGCCGCCCCGGGGTCACGTGCATACGGGAGCGGGCTCTCGTCACTGTCGGCGACGGCGGGCGGAATCCAGGATGGAAACCAGCCAAGGGGAAGCGCCCCGGGCGAACAGCCCCGGTCCTCACAGGGCCGGCCCGATGACACAGGAGATCCCATGAACCTCTCGCAGAACACCGCCCAGACGACCGATGTCCAGCCCAAGGCCGGTCTGGCCCTGTCCCGCAAGGCCGCGCTCGGCGTCGCCGCGGCGGCGGTCATCGGCGGCTCGATGTTCGCCCCGAGCGCCTTCGCCGCGACGGACTCCGCTCCCAGCCACTCCGTCGAGGCGGGCTGCGGGGACTGCTACCCGGACGTCATCTGATCCCGGCAGTCATCCGACTGATCCCGGTGGTCATCTGATCCCGGCAGTCATCCGACTGATCCCCGGACGTCATCCGACCCCGGCGGTCATCCGACTGATCCCGGTGGTCATCCGACCCCGGGAGTCCCCTTCGGATCCGACCCCCGACAGCGCCCTGCGGGGCCCGCCGGCCACCCGGCCGGCGGGCCTCGCAGCCGGAGCGTGAGCAAGGAGAGTGAGCCGTGAACTGGCTCGAACGCTGTGTTTCCGACGCGGACCGGTTCCTCCGTACGCAGTGGCGCCAAGGGCCCGTTGTGCTGCGGCCGGACGATCCGCCCACCGAAATCCTCACCCCCGCCGATCTCGACGACCTCATCGACTCGGGTGTTCTGAGAGTGCCGTACGCCGGACTGTTCACGATGGCGGGCGCCGTGCCGGAGGCGGCCTTCTGCCCGCCCCGGGTGGTGGCCGGGCGGTATCTGGAGGGCTGCCTCGACCCGGAACGCGTACGGACGCTGATCCGGGAGGAGCGAGCCACCCTGCAACTGCGGTACGTCAACCACTGGTACCCGCCGGTCCGGGAGCTCACCGCCGGTCTCGCCCAGGAACTCGGGCGGCTGGTCGAGGCGTTCTGCTTCTACTCGCAGCCCGGACGCTTCGGCGCCGTGCACCGTGACGACGGCGACATCCTCGTGATCCAGCTCAGCGGCGCCAAGCACTGGCAGGTGTACGGCGGCCCCACCGACGCGGCCTGGCAGCCCGTACGGGAGGACGACCCGGGGCCCGTCCTGCTCGACACCGTCGTACGGCCCGGCGAGGTCCTGTACGTCCCGAACGGCTACGCCCACACCGCGCAGGCCACCGAGGAAGGCCCCTCGCTGCACCTCACGATCGCGCTGCGCGAGGCCGGCGCCGGACACCTGCGGGCGGAGCTGGAGTCCCTTCTCGCCGACGGCCTCGCCCTGCCCGCCCGCCCCCTCGACGACGCGGATCTGACCAGGACGGCCGCCGCCCTCCTCGGCCACTTCCGCGACAGGCTCGACGGCGCGAGCGCCGAGTCCCTCGTGCGCAGCGCCCGCGTGCACGCCTACAGCAGCCGCCCCACGGCCTGACCGGCCGGAGCACCCGACGGAGAGTGAGACCAACGATGGACTGGCTGAAGCGATGTGTGCGGGACGAACAGGAGTTCTTCGCCGCGCACTGGCGCCGCGCACCGGCCGTTCTGCGCCCCGACGATCCCCCGGTGGACATCCTGAGCACCGCCGAACTGGACGGCCTGCTCGACGCCGGGCTGCTCAGAGTGCCCTACATAGGGCTCGTCCACGAGGACCGTCACGTACCCACCGATCGGTTCTGCACACCCCGGGTGGTGCTCGGCGAGGTCGTCGAGGACTACGCGGACGCGGAACTCGTGCGCCACCTGGTCGAGCACGAGCGGGCCACCGTGCTGCTGCGGTACGTGGACCAGTGGCACCAGGGCGTACGGGCACTCACCACGGGCCTCGCCGGGCAACTCGGCCGCCAGGTGGAGGCGTTCTGCTTCCTCACCCCCGCGGGCACCCAGGGCCGCCCCCTCCACCGGGACGACGCGGACGTCCTCGCGATCCAGATCAGCGGCGAGAAACGCTGGCGCGTCCACGCCGGACCCGCCGACGGGAACTGGGAACCGGCCAGGGAGGACGGCGACCCGGGCGAGGTGCTCCTGGAGACCGTACTGCGCCCCGGCGAAGTCCTGTACGTACCAAGGGGGTTCGCGCACCACGCCGACGCCGTGGGTGACACCCCGTCCGTCCACCTTTCGCTGACCGTACGCGAGGCGGGCACCGCGAACCTGTACGCGCTGTTGCAGGCACTTCTCGCGGACGGAGCCGTCATCCCCGGCCGGCCACTGGACGACGAGGCACTCGCCGACGCCGCCGAGACGCTGATCGGCCACACCCGCCGCACCCTGGCGGCCCTGACCCCCGAGACGCTGGTGGCCCATGCGCGCGCCGCCATGCGCGCGGCGGCATGACCTCTGCGGCCGTCCCCGAACTGCCGCCGTTCGCCCACAGCCCCCGAAGCCCTGTGCTCGGGGGCTTTGCGCAGTCCTGACGCGACAAGATCTTTTCTGCCCGTCCCTTCTGCCTATCCTTTCCCGGGGCGTCCGATTCGCCGGTCGGCACCACCCGTCAGACGGCAACGAGGGGGGTACGTGGAAGGGCAGGAGCAGGCACGCGCCGGGTCGTTCGAGGCGGCCCGGGGGCTGGGGGAGGACGACCTCGCCGTGTACGGCTGGGTCCTGGAACACCGTACGGGCGACCCGGTGGCCGTCGCCGAGGCCATCGGGATCGGCCCCGAGCAGGCCGCCCTGAGCCTGGAACGGCTGCGGCGGGCCCGGCTGTTGCACGCGCAGAACGCTCCCGGGGACTCCCGGGCGCTGTTCGCGGTCGCGCCGGAGACCGCGCTGGCGCAGTTAGCCGCGCCCGTGGAGGCGAAGATACGCCAACAGCAGGACGGGCTCGCGGGGATGCGCCAGGACCTCGGCCCCTTCGTCGCGTGCTACCACCGGCGGCATTCCCGCAGCGAATCGCTGGAGCTGCTGGAGAACGTGCAGGACGTCCGCAACACCCTCAACCAGGCTTCGAACCGCTGCCGCAAGGAGGTGCTGACCAGCCAGCCCGGCGGCGGGGCGCGGGATCCCGAGGCGATGCGGGAGGCGCTGGTGCGGGACCAGTCGATGCTGGAGCGCGGCATCCAGCTGCGTACGCTCTACCACCACACGGCCCGCTTCAACGGCCCCAGCCAGGCATATGTGGCCGCCGCCTCGGCGCTGGGCGGCCGGTACCGCACCGCACATGAACTCTTCGGCCGGCTCATTGTCTTCGACCGCGAACTCGCCTTCATCCCCGTACGGGACGACAGCTGGGGCGCCGTCGTCATACGGGATCCGTCCACGGTCATGTATCTGTGCGAGATCTTCGAGCAGACCTGGGACCGGGCCACCCCGTTCGCCGACGCCGTCAGCCAGGGCCTGGAAGAGGTCTCCCGGGAGATCCACGAGACGATCGTCCGGCTGCTCGCCGCCGGGCTGAAGGACGAGGCCATCGCCCGCCGGCTCGGCATGTCGCTGCGTACCGCCCGCCGGCACATCGCCGACATCATGGAAGAGCTGGATGCCACGAGCCGCTTCCAGGCGGGCGCCCGTGCTGCCGCGCGGGGGCTCCTGCCGAACCTTGTTCCCGCGGGGGGACCACCCGGCGGGCCCGACGACTGACCGGCCGTGGCCGTCAGGTGTTCTCGGGAGCGAAATCACGCGACTGGCCCCGGGGCGTCCGGTATCGGATGCTGTCAGGACAGTCTGCGCGGGACGTCTCCCGGGCGGAGCTTCGGCGGCGTGCGCGGGGAAGGAGGGACATGGACGGCCTGCCCCTGGCATCCCCGGCGCTCTCATCGGAGAGCGAAGGCAGGCTCCACCTGCGGGAGCTGCTGCTGTTCCTCTCGGTGCACCTGGACCGGGCGCCCGGTGTGATGTGGCCCGAGTACGAGCATCCGGCTCTCGGCACCCCGGAGCGGCCGGAGGCGCTCGACGGCCTGGCCGCCGAACTCGGGCTGCGCACCGGTCTGGTCGCGAGCAGCGGCCGGGGCAGTCGCACAGGCGGCGGTGCACGGAACCCCGCCGCACATCTGGTGATTCATCAGACCGAGGGTGCGGGGATGTGGCGACTGCGCGGGGACCGAACCGACGGTGCGGGGGCCTTCCGGCACCGGCTGCGGTCGGGCGAAGTCCTCTACATCCCGGCACGCTGGTCCTGGACGGTGGAACTGACGCCGGGCGCTCAGTACGTGGTCACCGACCTGACGCCACCCGGGAGTTAGGCCTCCGTGCCGGGGACTCAGCCACCCCACGAGGTGTCGCACGGGGTCACCTGCCCCTGGCCCGACAGCTCCCCGTCCGCGATGTTCCATCCGGTGGACGGGTCGCCCGTGGTCCCTTCGGCGGAGACCGGCACCGACGAGAGCCCGACGCCGCCGCAATCGATGTCGGCGGCGTGCGCGGCGGAGCCGGGCTGGAGGACCAACAGGGCGGCGGTGGCGGTGAGGAGCACGGCAAGGCGCTTCGGCATGATTCCCCCCAGGGGCGTGGTGTGGGGCCCGCCCTTTCGGCGGGCCCGTTCCGGTTCGTGCGGTGTGTGGACAACTCTGGCCCAGGCCCGTCGCGTATGTACGGGAGCGAGCCCCTCACCAAGGTGCGTGACCGTAAAATGAAGGGGGTTCAAATGGCCCAAAGATGCCTGAAATCATCCGAACTCCACGGCTGCATAGGCACGTTCAGGACAGGTAGCCCCGCTGGATGGCCAGCACGACGAGCTGGGTCCGGTTGGTCGTGCCCGTCTTGTCGCGCAGCCGGCGCAGATGCGTGTCGACGGTGTGCGGGCTGATGCCCAGTCGGCGGCCGATCCCCCAGTACGTCTCGCCGCCCGCGAGCAGCGTCAGGACCTGTCGCTCGCGGGGGGTCAGTGTGGGCTCACAGACAACGGTGCTCAGGGCGTCCGGCATGGCGGGCTCCTCCTCGTCGACGGGTGACCGGGGGGGCGAGGGCGTCGAGGGCCCGTCCCGTCCGGACATCCACCACACTGGGCCACCTGTGAATCCGGTCGCGACCGGCCGGACACCTCATCAACCTGCCTGACAGCAAAGCGAGGTGGCGACAAAGGGCACGAATCGCCGCACAGCGCGCCACCGATCGGTGAGGGGAGTCTCCATGGGGCGACGCGGGGAGACCGATCACATCTGGCTGGACCGGCTTGCGTCGCGGGCCGGGTCGGCGCCGGCCCAGGATGCGAGGAAGTGCAGGCTCTCCTTCGAGGCGGACCCCGGGGCAGCGGTCATGACCACGAGGTGCTGGTCGGCGGCGGGATCCCGATCCTGCTCTTCCAGGACTGGGATGTGCGGCCGCTGACGGAGGAGACGTTGCACGGGCGCGGACCGCGCGGCGTCAGGCCTTGCCGCGCAACCGCTCCGCCTCCTCGATGAGCCAGGCCGGACGGACCATCTCGACATTGCGTCCGACGCCGTCGGCGGCCCGGGCCAGCGCTTCGGCGGCCGCCTGCGGGTCGGGCACCGTCCGGGCGCGGGCCGCCTCGGTGAGCGCCCCCGCCGCCGCCGCTTCCGCCGCCCCGGCGAGCTGCAGCGAGGCGGCCGCCCGCTCGGCTGTCTCGGCCGCCTGTCCATAGCGGCCGTCGGTCCAGTACGCCCACGCCATGTTGTAGAGGCAGACTCCCTCGGTGCGCGGATTCTCCATCGTCGAGGCCGCGCCGAGCGCCGCCTCCAGCGATGCCAGAGCTTCCGCGACCCGCCCCAGCGCGAGCATGGCCACACCCTTGGCGTTCAGCGCGTAGTCCGTTGCTTCCTGGATGCTCGCGTCCTGGTAGGCGCGCACGGCCCTGTCGCCCGCTGCGATGGTCTCCTCCCATCGACCCATGGCCAGCAGGGCCGTGAAGCGGGCGTTCCATGAACGGGCCTCGGTGAGCAGATCCCCTGACGTACGTGCGAGTTCGCTCAGCCGGTCGGCACCCGCAAGGGCCGCCGCCCCGTCGCCCAGGGTGCTGTGGGCGAGGCTGAGGCCCAGGACGGCATGCACCTCGCTTTCGGCGTCGCCGTTCTCGTGTGCCAGGTCGCCGGCCCGGGCCAGCGGGCCCATGGCGGCGTCGAGGCGGCCCAGCTGGCGGTAGGCGTCGCCCAGGCCGAACATGGCGTTCTGCAGCGCACGGCGGTCATCGAGGTGCTCGGCCAGGTCGGCCGCTTCGGTGAACAGGTCCGCCGCCTGTGCCAACGGGCCACCGCTCAGCCGGGCGTGCCCGAAGCCGATGAGATGGGCAAGACGCGCCCGGTCGTCGGTCAACTGTCCCTCCACGGTCAGATGCATTGAGATCGCCCCAAGCACGGAGCCCTGCCAGATCATCCATTCGCTGATGGTGCCGAGGACCAGTGCGGCATCGTCCATGTCCCCGGCGCGCACACGGTGGTCGAATTCGCGCCGGTGCGGCTGTATGTCGTCCGGACTGCGCCAGTCCGGGCGGGGCGGGGCGATGCTCGCGTACCAGTCGGCCGCCCGCCGTTCCACGGACTGCCGTCCCAGCGCGCCATCGCGCGGCATGGCGCCGTACGCGAGGTCGGCGTCCATCGGGTGCAGCGCGAAGGTGCGGCTGGTCCGGTCCACCGACAGCATGCGCATCCGCAGCAGGCGGGACAGGACCGGCGCGACGTCGAGTCCGGGATCCAGGCCGGCCACGATCCACTCGATCGCCTCCCGTGGCACGGGCGTGCGCAGCACCGCGAGGACGTTCAGCACGGTGCGGCCGTCGGGGCCGAGTCGCTGGTACCGGTCCTGGGCGAGGCCGGCGACTACGTCGCCCCGCAGGGTGAAGTCCTCCAGTACGTCCTGCAGCGTCGGCAGAGTCAGCATGTCGTCGGCCATGGCGCCCACCAACAGCTCCAGCGCGCGCGGAACCCCGTGGACGTGGACCGACGCCTGCAGCAGCTGCTCGTCGGACAGCTGCGCCACACCGAGGCTGCCGTCCTGGTCGAGTTCGCGCAGCAGAGCCACGGATTCGGTGGGCGGCAGCCCGTCGGACAGCTCGACCTCCGCGGCGAAACGGCGCAACTCGGGCGCGAGCCGCAACGGTATCTGCGACGTGACCAGCAGCCGTGGCGTGGATCTGGCCCGGAAAAGGCAGTCGAGGAAGACCGCCAGTTCGTCCTCGTCGTCGAGCCCGCCGTCGTCGTCGAGCAGGTCCTCAAGGTTGTCCATCAGGATGATGAAGAGCTGGTCACCCATCGCGGCGAACAGTTCGCCGATCTTGTCCTGCACGGGGCGGGTCGTGGCCCAGATGCCCAGCAGGCGCGTCTCGCGATCGGGCCCGAGCACGCGGGCGCAGTCGAAGTAGAGGCGTTCCAGGGAGATCCCCGACGTGCGGGTGCTCAGATTGACCAGCCCCGACGGAACCGGAGCCCGGGCGTGGCCCGGCCACTCACCCTGCTCCAGCAACTCCATGACCTTGGCCGCGACCGCGCTCTTGCCCATGCCCCGACGTCCGGTGACGGTCACCATGCGAACGGCCGGATCGGAGAGGTGACGGCCGATCATCTCGCGTTCTTCAGCACGGTCCTTGAACAGCTCAAGCCCATGAGTGACCGGCAGCCCGATGACCTTGGAACCTGCCTGTGGAGGCACGGAATCTGCAAGGGCCGGCCCGGGGCCCACGTCGGGCAGTGACTGCGGATCGGTGATCGCCAACAGCCCGGCCAGCTCGCTCCGGCGTGGCTCGCCGACCCGGCTCAGGGTGTGGTCGATGCGGGCCGCTGTCAGCCGGCCCAGCCCTTCCCATCGGTGGTGTTCGGCAACCACCCCGACTATGTGGGACCCGGCCCATACGGCGGAGCCGGACATCCCCGACCATGGCGACACTCCGGGGTCGGGGTCGGCGGCCGCCACCGGAACGGTGATCTCCAGGGTGCCGGTCCTCAGGTTGGACAGCGCCGCCACAGTCCCGTCCGCCTGGTGCAGTTCCCGGAACTGCCTCCCATCGGCGCCGCGTCGCCGCTTCCACAGCGGGAAGCCTGCCGCATGCACATCGATGACGGCATGACGGTCGTCGCCGATACGCCCGAACCGTGCGGGCGCGAGGGGGGCGGTACCCGGCGGAGGCGCGAAGGTCAGCACAGCCACATCGGTGCCGCTGTCCGACCAGGCCACCTCCGCGGGCGCGACCCACTGCCCCGGCCGGTCGGCATCGAATCGCACCTGCACGCCCGCGGCCTCGGCCACCACATGGAACGCGGTCAGCACCGCCGTGTCGCCGACCCGGTACCCCGACCCGCGCCGTCCGCCACCGGCGGTGGTGGTGACGATGACCTCCGCGATGCGGTGCGGGTCCAGTCCGCCGCTCACGGCCGCCCCGTCAGTCCTCACCGAGCAGCTCGTCCCCGGAGATCAACGCCATCCGGTCCGGCGCGTCCGCCCGTACCGGCTGCAACGTCAACGTGAGCTTCTGAGTGACCGTGGCCGACCGCTTCGCCGTCGCACTGGCATCGAAGACCCAGAACCTCACCTTCACCCCCGGCTCATGGGTCCTCTCCACCCCCACCGTCAGCTCCAGCTCCACCCGCTCCGCCTGGAACCGCAGGTCGGCGCCCTCACCGGCTGCCATGGCCCGGCTCAGCTCCTGGCGCAGCTGCGCGATCATGTCCGCCAACTCGACCGCATCATTCACAAGCAGGACCCCCAACCGGCTCACGCGACCAACTACCCACTGAACAGGGCCACATCATCGCCCATCAGCCCCACGGCCCGTCCACCCCGTACCTGTGCACAGGAACCGGGGCTTCGGTGCGGCACAGCGCAGGGCGGACGGGAACCTGCCGCGCGGGCGGGGTGCTGCGCTACAACGCGTCCGGGCCTCGCTCGCCCGTGCGGACCCGTACCACCGTCTCCACGGGCAGCACCCACACCTTGCCGTCGCCGATCCTGCCGGTCCGGGCGGCGCGGACCACCGCGTCGATGACCAGGTCCGCGTCCGCGTCCTCGACGACGACCTCGATGCGGACCTTGGGCACCAGGTCGACCCGGTATTCGGCGCCCCGGTACACCTCGGTGTGGCCGCTCTGGCGCCCGTATCCGCTGGCCTCGGTGACGGTCAGTCCGTGCACGCCGAGCTCCTGCAGCGCGGTCTTCACCTCGTCGAGGCGGTACGGCTTGACGATCGCGGTGATGAGCTTCATGGGGCGGGGTTCCTGTCCTTCGAAAGAGACGTCGACAGTGCCGGGGTCTGCGGAGCGCCATGACCCAGGGCGCCGTGATCGTAGGCGCTCTCCGCGTGCACTGTCTGGTCCAGGCCCATGAGCTACTCCTCCGCGGAGGCCGCAGGCCCATCAGCTGGTCGATGGTGGCGTCGTACGCCGTACGGAACGCGCCGCGCCGCCGTACGCGGACATGGTCAGGGAGCCGATGGCGCCGGGCTTGCTCCGCTCCAGGAAAGGGCCTGGCCGGCGCGGCCGCCCTGCACGGCGACGAACCCGCAGCCGCGTGCTCGGCCCTCCTCCTCGGCGCGGCGGCCGCGGCCCGCCGCCGCGCGGGAGCCCCGCTCCCACCCGCCGAACGCGCCGACGTCGACCGCATCACGTCGTCGGCACGAGCCGCCCTGGGCGCATCCGCTTTCACAGAGGC
The DNA here is from genome assembly GCF_043200155.1 of Streptomyces sp. NPDC048473. Classification (NCBI taxonomy): domain Bacteria; kingdom Bacillati; phylum Actinomycetota; class Actinomycetes; order Kitasatosporales; family Streptomycetaceae; genus Streptomyces; species Streptomyces sp. NPDC048473. Next base: position 46,480 of record NZ_JBICXE010000004.1, on the reverse strand, counting down.
GTTCAGCCACGGCGCACGACTGACCGCCGAGGAAGCGGTGCTCCGTGCCGGTACGGTTCTCGACCGGCTTACAGAATCGCCTGGTTGTACCACCCGCTGAAGGCCCGCTGCCGCGCTCCCCCGACACGACCTGATCAGTGCAGGGTCTTCAGCATCTCCGCGCCGAACGGAGTGATGTCCTCGGTGCGCCCCCGCAGGGTCTTCGCTGCCCACTCGGGGTCGGCGATCAGCGCACGGCCGATGGCGACCATGTCGAACTCGTCGCGTTCCAGCCGGTCCAGCAGCTGATCGATGCCCGTGACTCCGGAGCCGTTGCCCTGGAAGGCGCTGAAGAAGTCGCTGTCCAGACCGACCGAGCCGACGGTGACCGTCGGCCTGCCGCTGATCTTCTTCACCCAGCCGGCGAGGTTCAGGTCGGAGTGGTCGAACTCCGGCAGCCAGTAGCGGCGGGTGGAGGCGTGGAAGACATCGACACCGGCCTCGGCCAGCGGTGTGAGCAGGGCTTCCAGTTCTTCGGGCGTCTGCGCGAGCTTCGCCTCGTAGGCATCCATCTTCCACTGAGACATACGGAAGAAGAGGGGGAAGGAGTCGGACACGGCCGCGCGGCAGGCCGCCACGATCTCGGCCGCGAAACGGGTTCGCGCGACGATGTCGCCGCCGTAGGCATCGGTGCGGCGGTTGCTGCCGGCCCACAGGAACTGGTCGATCAAGTAGCCGTGCGCGCCGTGGAGTTCGACGCCGTCCAAGCCGATACGCTCGGCGGCGGCGGCCGCGTCGGCGAATGCGGCGATGACATCGTCGAGGTCCTTCTGCGTCATGGCGCGCCCCTTGGGCTCGCCCGTCAGGGACACGCCCGAGGGGCCGACCGGCTCCGCGTCCACCACCGGCGGGGCACCTTCGGTGCGCGTGACACCCACGTGCCACAGCTGCGGGATGATCGCGCCGCCCGCCCGGTGCACGGAGTCCGCGACACCCGCCCAGCCCGCGAGCGCGTCCTCGCCGTGGAACCGCGGGACCCGGTCACTGGTGCCCGCAGAGCGGTGGTCGATGTAGGTGCCCTCAGTGATGATCAGTCCCACGCCGCCGGCAGCCCGCCGAGTGTAGTAGTCCGCCACGTCCTTGCCCGGGACGCCGCTCGGGGAGAACTGCCGGGTCATGGGTGCCATGGCGATCCGGTTGCGCGAGGTAAGTCCGCGGACCGCGAACGGGCGCGAGAGGGTGTCTGCTGCGCGGCTGGCGTTCACGTCTGTCACGTCATGTCCTGTTCATAGGCTCGGAGTGTCCATCCGTCGCCAACATTCGCGCATCGCCTCGGCATCCCGCTCCGGGCCGGATGTGGTCGAGGTCTCCACGGCCCTGTTGTTCCTTCTCGCTCGATCGCACCGACGAACCAGCGCGAGGGAAGTCCGGCTCCCGCAGCGCTCCCGTCGGTCCACCAGCCGTCAGGTGATCTGGCCGGCCGCCCACTCGGCCCACTCGCGGCGCATGGCGTTGAACCGCAGGCCGTACTCCAGGGCGATCCGGCCGTAGACCGAAAGATTGTCGTCGTCCCAGTCGACGGACTTCTCCAGCCGGCGCAGAGCCTGGTACCCCTGATCGGACATCTCGATGAGCTCGGTGAGGTAGCCGCGCGCCTGCTCGGGCGTCAGCACCCCGAGAAAGAACACCCGCAGGAGAATGTCGCTGCGGGTGTTCCGCTGCGGCTTGGTCTCGGTCAGCCAGTGCCGCAGCTCGGCCAGTCCCTCGTCGGTGAGGGCATACTCCTTGCGGCCTCGCGGACCCTCGGCTGCCACCATGATCAGCCCTGTGTCCGCCAGCTTGGTCAGCTCGGTGTAGATCTGGCTCTGGGTCGCCGGCCAGGCGGTGGCCAGCGACGTCTCGAACCGTTTCAGCAGGTCATAGCCACTGGCGGGGCGCTCGGAGAGGAGCCCGAGCAGTGCGTGTCGAAGGCTCATGTTCCACAGTCTACATTCCACTATTGACATGTTGGTGTCGGACCTTCTAGTTTTGACATGTCAGAAACGGAAACACTGAAGCGGAGACCTCATGTCCTACCTGCGCACCTTCCTCCCGTGGATCGTCTTCGCCGTGCTGCCCTCGGGGAACTGGCAGTGGGCGGCGCTGGCAGCCCTGGTGGTCGCGGTGGCGGTGATCGTCCAGCAGGTACGGGCGGGTGCCGGATTCGACGCGCTGATCATCGAGCTCGGCTCCGCGGTCTTCTTCGCCGTGCTGGCCGTCATCGCCTTCGCCAACCCGGACTCGGGCGTGCACGACTACTCGGCGGCGCTGTCGTCGGGCACACTGGCGGTCATCGCCGGGGTCTCGCTGGCCATCGGCAAGCCGTTCACGTCGGGCATCGCCAAGCGCACCACCCCGCGCGAGGTCTGGGGGCTCAAGCCGTTCATCCGGACCAACGTCGTCATCACCGCCGTCTGGACCGCGGCCTTCGCCCTGACCGCTGTCGTGCTCGCCTTCGTGGCGCACGAAGGGAACGCCCACTCGACCCTCGCCACGCTCATCCAGGTCGCCGGTTTCGTGATCCCGATGATGTTCACCGTCCGCTACATCGCTCACGTCCAGGCCAAGGCCGGTGTCTGATGACCTCCGCGCACCGGGCCCGGCCCCATCTGGCGGGTAACTACGCCCCGGTCGGCGAAGAACTCACCGCGTACGACCTGCCGGTGACCGGGCGGATCCCGGCCGAACTGGCCGGCTGGTACCTCCGCAACGGGCCGAACCCGGCCGACGCCGCCTCCGGACACTGGTTCTTCGGCGACGGCATGATCCACGGCGTCCGGCTGGAGGGCGGCCGGGCCACCTCGTACCGCAACCGCTGGGTGCGTACCCGCAGCTTCACCGACGGGGCCCGGCCCTACGACGACCAGGGCCACCGCGACCTCACCGCGGGCTCGGCCAACACCCACGTCATCCGGCACGCGGGCCGGACCCTCGCCCTGGTCGAGACGGCCCTGCCCTACGAGCTCACCTGCGGCCTGGACACGGTCGGCGCGTACGACTTCGGCGGGAAGCTGGGCACCGCGATGACCGCGCACACGAAGGCGTGCCCGGTCACCGGGGAGCTGCACTTCTTCGGCTACGGGATGCTGGAGGCCCCCTACCTCACCTACCACCGGGCGGATGCCTCGGGCGAGCTGGTGATCAGCAGGTCCGTCGAGGTGCCCGGACCGACGATGATGCACGACTTCAACCTCACCGCGGAGCACGTCGTCTTCATGGACCTGCCCGTCGTCTTCGACCCGAACCTGGCCAAGGCCGGGACGATGCCCTACCGCTGGGACGACGGCTACGGCGCCCGGCTGGGGGTGCTGCGCCGCAACGACCCGTACGGCGAGGTGCGCTGGTTCGGCATCGACCCGTGCTACGTGTTCCACCCGCTCAACGCCTACGACGCGCCGGACGGCACCATCGTGCTGCACGTCATGCGCTACCCGGAGCTGTGGCGGCGGACCGGCGACGTCATCGACCGCAGGCAGGAGGCCGTGCTCTGGAAGTGGACGATCGACCCGGCCACCGGGACGGTCCGCGAGGAGCAGTGCGACGACCGTCCCGGCGAGTTCCCCCGGGTCGATGACCGGCTGACCGGGCTCGACGCCACCTACGGGCACGTGACCTGTGGCAATTCATTGGTGCGGTACGAGCTGGGCAGCGGCGCGGCGACGGAGCACGACTTCGGGTCCCGCCGCACGCCCGGTGAGGCCGCCTTCGCCCCGGCCGACGACGCGGCGGGCGGCCCCGGCTGGCTCATGACGTACGTCCACGACGCCGGCACCGACCGCAGCGACCTGGTCATCCTGGACGCGGGCGACCTCGCTGCCGACCCGGTCGCGATCATTCATCTGCCGACCCGCGTGCCGTACGGCTTCCACGGCAACTGGCTTGCGGATTGATCAACCGAGCCCGGACGGTCCGGGTTGCGCAACTGGGCCCGGACATCCGACAGGCAAGGACGAGCGCCGGGCCGCAGGTGGACTTGAGCCGCAGGCCGATGTCATGAGTCACCGTCAGGCCCCGCTCGGTCGACGCAAGTTCAGCTGCAATGCAGGGGGCGGTTCGACCCCCGGCCGGGCGTGCGGATCACCGCTGCAGGAGCAATCGGAGACGTCCTGACCCAGGGCCGCCTGATCCGCGAGACGCCGAAACTGCTCAACGGGCGGCGTCACACCTGGACATACACCTGGAGCGCGGAGGATCGCCCGGTCGAGTCGGTTACGCCGGACGGCGAGTGCCGGCGGTACGCGTACGATCCGCTGGGCCGCCGGATATCCAAGCAGCGCCTGATGGACGACGGCGGTCGTCTTCGCCGGCGGTTACCGGGTCGCGATCGCCGCCCCGGAGCCGTACGACTTCAGCCTCACCACGATCGTCCCGGTCAGCGTGATCATCTGTGCCGCGGCCGCGTCGGATCTGCGGGGTGACGGCAGCCGGCTCCGTAGCAAGACCATGGTGTGGCTGGGCAACATCTCCTTCTCGTTCCATCTTCTCCAGGCCACGGTGATCTTCTGCTGATCGCGCTGTTCATGGCGAACCCGGTAGACGCCCGGCTGCTGTACAGCCTGAACGCAAAGTGGCGGTCGAGAGATCACTCCCGACCACCACTTTGTTGTGAATGGATCGTGTCCGAGGGGGATTGACGCCACGCACCAACGAGCCGTGGGCCACGGGCGCGATCATGTTGTCGTAGCTCATGTGCGGGAACCGCTTGCCGGGTCCGGAGCCGGGTGACGCTCGCCTGCCGGCGACCGCGTGACGCTCGCCTGTTGGCGAGCACACGGGTCAGGCCGTGTGGCGACGCCGGACCACTTCCGCCTCCTGCGAGAGGTCGCCGATGCCGCCCAGAGGGAGCACATGGAAGGCTGCGCCCGCGAAAGGGGCCACCAAACACGGCACCCGACGGTGGACATGTTTCGGGAGATCACCAGATGACAGCGTCGTCCATTGACTGCTGCCAGTACGTGACCTTGAGCGAGTCGTCGATGTAAAGGCCCTTGGCGGGCAGCGAGGGGTGGGCGCCCGCACCGACGCTCTCATTGCCGGAGCGGCCGTGGAAGTAGACGACCAGGGACTTCTCCGTGCGGCCGTGGGAGCCGCTGCCGTCGGCGGCGGACAGATTCACGGAGGCATAGCCGGACTCGCCCGGCCTGAGTGTGACGACGGCCTGCGGCTGGGAGTCCTCGATGACCGGCGGCACCGACTGGGCCTCGCCGAAGCGGACGGCCGGGTAGCTGTACAGGTAGCAGGTTTTGCTGCCGGTGTTGGTGACGGTGAGGAGCATGTGGTTGATGGGCCGGTTCAGCGGGGCTGCGACGGTCTTGGTGTTGGACCCCTCGCAGGTGACCGCCTTGCCGGAGGAGGCGGGGGCCTTCGAGGCGGGGGCATGCGAGGCCGGCTTCGAGGTGTTGATGGTGGCCGGCTTCGCGTCGCCGGGGGAGGAGGCGCGGTCGGAGGATCCGGAGGTGGACGTCGGCGACGCGGGAGCGGTCGGGGAGGGCGAGGCGTTCGTGGAGGAATCCGCTGACGCGCCCTCGTCCCTCGTGCCCGTTCCGTCGCTGCACGCGGTCAGGGAGAGGGCGGCGAGCGCGACGGTCGCGGCGGCGGTCATAAGGCGGGTGCGGGAGTTCCGGATGCTGGACATGTGGCCGTGCCCCTTGGGTGTTCGGGTGGGTGTGGTGCTTGGATGACTGGAGCTTGTGGGGTGATCCGTCCCAGCCGCCATGGACAGCGGGGAGTTGGGAACACCGAAACACTGGAATGGGCTCTGAGCGGGGGAAACACAGTTCCCCTGGAACGCGTGAATGGGACATGGGGGGATGGTGGAACGAGTGCCGGAGGCGAACGGGGCCGGGAGGGCGGACGAGTTCGCGGCGCTGCTGCTGGAGCTGAAGGACCGCTCGGGACTGAGCTACGGGGCGCTGGCCAAGCGGCTGCACATGAGCACATCGACGCTGCACCGCTACTGCAACGGCACCGCAGTGCCCAACGAGTACGCACCGGTGGAACGCCTCGCACGGGTGTGCCGGGCAACGCCGCAGGAGCTCGTGGAGCTGCACCGGCGCTGGATCCTGGCAGACGCGGCACGAAGGGGCAGGCCGGACCAGGCCACGGCGGCCGGGGCGAGGAACGCGGGTGACACCGCCGCGGATCCGACCCCTGCGACGGGCTCGGCTCAGGAGACCGGTTCAGCCGGGGTGGCTCGTGGAACCGGTTCGCCGGAGACGGTGGATACCGGATCGCCGGCAGATTCGGCCGGCGCGGCGTCAACGCACGGACTTGGCGAAGACGGTGAGCCGGTAGTCGTCGGCGTGCCGCGCAAGCCCGCGCCGCCACGGCGTCGCCGTAGCGTGCTGATCGCCTCCGTCGCGGTGGCCGCCGTGCTGGGAGCCGTGGCCCTCGCCGTCAATGTGCCCTTCGGCGGGGACGGGAACGACCCGGGGGGCCGGCGGGCAGCCGGCGCCACCGGCACGGCGGACGGCACAGAGCCGTCAGCGACAGGCTCCGCCACCCCTTCCCCGAGCGGTGAGAGCCGCAGGCCGTCCGCCTCCGCCTCCGCCGTCGAACCGGGCAGGACCAGGCCCGGCACATCCAAGGACAGCGGCGAGCAGGGCGCGGCCGAGCCCACCGGTGGCAGCGCCGCCGTACCGCTGAACGTCGCCTCCCGCCCCTACGTCTACGACAACCCGTGCAGCCAGCATTTCCTCGTCGACAGCGCACCCGCGCAGGTCGGCCCGCCCGCGAGCGAGCAGGACGCGCCGCGTTGGGCCGCCGCCTACGGTGCGGTCTCCTCGGGGGAGCAGAGGGTCGCCCTGACCGTTCAGGGCACCGGGCAGGACACGGTCGTCCTGGAGGCGCTGCACGTACGCGTCGTTGCCAAGGGCGCGCCGCTCGCCTGGAACGACTATGCGATGGGGGTCGGCTGCGGGGGTGGCGTCGACACCAAGTCGTTCGACATCGACCTCGACAACGGCAGCCCCGCGGTCACCGTCAAGAACGGCCAACGCGACTTCCCGTACAAGGTCAGCGAGTCCGACCCGGAGGTCTTCTACATCACCGCGCACGCCAAGGCGCACGACGTCCGCTGGGACCTCAGCCTGGACTGGTCCAGCGGCACCCGCCGCGGCACGGTGCACATCGACAGCAGCGGCACCCCGTTCCGCACGAGCGCCGGCACCGGCCGACCGGGCTACGACTACCCGTTGGGCGGCGGCGAGTGGATCGAACGGGAGGGCTGACCGGACCCGCGCGGGCTGCGGCGGGCCGACGGCATGGGTGCGCAGGTCCGGCCTCCGGACGCCGGCGGATGCCGCCCTCGCGGCTCCCCGCGTGCCGTCGGCGCAGTGCGGAAGCCCTTTATGGCGCGTGGCCCCGAAAATGGCCTGGACGACAAACAAGGCCCGGGTCCATGACCTGGGCCTTCGTCGTGGAGCGGGTGACGAGAGTCGAACTCGCGCTCTGAGCTTGGGAATCCCTCAGTACATTGAGGCATATATGGTCGCTTACCTGCGGAAATGTCTGCTGGTGAGGCTGTGCGACGGCTTTCGACGTGCCCGCTGGTGACCGCTGTTCACCGCCCCCCACTGGCACGTTGTGACATGGCCTTCTTGGCGCGGCGACATCGGCCGGGGCGCCCGGCTTCCGGACGCCCTGTGATCCAGGTCACGCGTTTCGAATCGATGACTTCCGCGTTCGTCGCCAGTCATACATGCGACAACACCCGAACGAGGAAGGCCCGCCATGACCCAGACGCTCAGCGCCCGCCCGCCCGCCGCCCGCACCGCGGCCGTCTCCTCGCCTGCGTCACGGGGGTTGTTGGCCGGCGCGTTCGTCGCGGGCCCGCTGTTCCTCGGGGCAGGCATCGTCCAGGGGTTTACACGGGAGGGCTTCGACTTCACCCGTAACGCGATCAGCCAGCTCGCCCTTGGTGACATGGGGTGGATCCAGACGGCGAACTTCCTGCTCACCGGTGCCTTGTTGTTCAGCGGGGCGATCGGACTGCGCCGGGTGCTGCGAGGAGAGCCGGGCGGCACCTGGGGACCGGTCCTGATCGGCGTGTTCGGTGCTTCGTTCCTGGCCGCCGCAGCCTTCCGGGCCGACGCCGGGGCCGGCTTCCCCGTCGGCGCCCCCGAAGCGCCCCCGATGAGCGCGCACGGCGCCGTCCACATGGGTGTCGGGATGGTCGGCTACCTCGCGTTGTGCGCCGCGTTCCTCGTCCTGGCCCGTCCGCTCGCGGCCCGGGGCCACCGCGGCTGGGCCCTGGCCTCCCGTGTCGCTCCGGTCGCTGTCGTGGCCGGGTTCATGGCCTCTGCCGCCTCTGTCCTGGCGTTCACCGCCGGAGCGGGACTCGGCCTTTGCTGGCTGGCAGCCGTCACGGCCCGACTGCTCATCGAGGCGTCGCCGGACAAGCACTAGCCAGGCGGTGATCCAGCCGTCAATGCTCGAAGACAACAAGATCATTTCACTCGACAGACGGGACATCCCATGACCGACGCCGTGAAGGGCCCTGCCGGCTACTTCCCCTCGATCGAGAAGAAGTACGGCCGCCCGATCTCCGAGTGGAAGAGCCTCGTCCGCTCTTCGCCGCTGACCAAGCACATGGAACTGGTCGCCTGGCTCAAGTCCGAGCACGGCCTGGGCCACGGCCACGCCAACGCCTTGGTCGCCCACACCCTCGCCGAGGACAACGGCCAGTAACCAGGGCTTCGGCCTCAACTCACGCGTGCGGCGGTGAGGCCTCAGTCCGAAGCCTCGGAAGTCTCCCCTTTCTCCTGCGAGCGATGGTGAAGATGAGCTTGAGCCCCGGTGAGGACGGGCGCTGTGCTCTATTCGGGAATCGCGGCATTCCCGTCGCGGGGAGTGGCAACTCAAGCCTCGACCTGACGCACCGCGAGGGAACTCATGGCATGTGAATGACACGCGGGGCATGAGGGGCATGCAGGGGTCCGGACAACAAAGAAGCCCCGGGCCGCCGGCCTGGGGCTCTCTTATGGAGCGGGTGACGAGAATCGAATGCGCGCTCCGAGCTTGGGAATCACCGGCGCTTGCGGTGGTCGAATATGCTCTGACCTGGTGAAACGCCGCTCTGGCGGTGCTCCCGGCGTGGTCTCTCGGCGCCCCTGCTTACCGCTCGGCCGGGCACAGATGGGGCACGAGCATCGGGGCGCTGCGCACGTCCACCACGGTTGCACACCAGGGATCATTCCGATGAGGAGGCGCCGAGGCGCATCTTCGCGAAGGACGCAGGTGAGTCAGAGGGAGATGATCCGGACGTGACTACCGCAGAGCTTTGTCATGTCGTCGCTGTCGGACGTCAGCAGCGCGACCGGTCCTGGCTGGCGAAGTGCCACTTCGGCCACGGTGGCGTCGATGGCGTACTTGTGGCCGTGTAGTCCGGCTCCCTTGAGGAGTTCTGCAGCGGCCTTTGCCGCCTGCTCCGTGACCGGTTCCACCTTGATCCGCGACAGCGTCCGGTTGAGGCGCGGAATGTTGGTGCGAGAGTGGCTGACCTCCACGATGGTGTTCGCCCCGATGACAAGGTCGGCGCCCATCTCGTAGAACACTTGCAGCATCGCGAGGAACTTGCGGTCCTGTGCGATCCAGGCCGAAAGCCCTTCCGAGTCCAGGACAACGGTTTCGATGCGCTCACTCATGCGGCGTCCGCGTCCTTGGAGGTGCCGGCGGCACCGAAGATCTTCGACCGGGCCTCCGCCAGTTCCTCGTTGCCGAAGCTTCCGTGCTCTTCTTCGTGGCGTCGTAGGTCGTCGCCCAGCAGCTGGTGCCGAATCTGGCGGGCCACCGCTTCCGCCACATAGCCGGAAACGTTGTCCGTGAGCTTGCGGAGCTCCGCCACCTGGTCGCTGGGCAGGGTGACGGTGATACGAGTCGTTGAGGACATGTAACAAGCATGCTGGAGTATGCGCGAAGGTGGTCGTGATTGCTGCCCCTGGGTGCTGACCAAGGTGTGCGGCGCCGAGTCAAGCCGGCACGGGAATCGCTGACGTGATCCTGTACGCGGGGACCGCATTCGGCACGACGGCAGGGCTCTGCTTCGCCGCAGTGGGAGCGGTCACGGCGGACCGCCGCGGTTCGCTCGGTCGGGTCACGGGGATCCGGCCCATGGCGATGGGAGCGCAAGCACAGCGCAATGCCGAGCATCAAGGCTCCTCCTGTCTGCTTGTTTCCATTCTGCTAAGTTTGCTCGCATTCCATTTGATGACCGACTTGGTTGCCGAAAACACCGTTGAAGCGAGTAGGCAACCTCTTGAATCTCGCAGCATTTCTCTACACTTGCCGCGTTTCGCCGGTGACATGGGAGGATTCTTCTGCTGTTCTCCCGGAAGAAATTGAACGGGAACTGACTGATCGTTTTCGTGGTAGAGTTTCAATGAATTCACAGGACGCCACGAAAAAAGGGGAATGGCGTGAATACCGAGAAGGCTACGGCTCGACGTCTTACGGCCGAAGAGGTTTCGGAGTTGGGCCTCCAGGACGGAATCTTCGTCTCGGCAGAGATGGATGGCCTTCCTCTCGACTGCTACGCCCCGGCTTTCCTTACGGGGCCGGGTAAGAATTTTGAGGGAGGGTCCTTTACCGCGAAGACAATCTTCGGTGAGGAAATTCACGTTCTCCCGGACAATGCCGAAGAGCGCGGGGTCTGGGTTGCCGACAAGGCAGGGGAGGAAATCGAGGTTCTTCAGAGTGCTGGCGTCCTCCTGAATCTCGCCCTCTTCGTGCCCAACGGGAACAAGGAATCTCTGGAGTCGCTCTACTCCGCCGCCCGGGACGCCTTCGGCGCGGGGATCGTTCAGCGCTGGAGCGAGGAAGTCGTCGCGGTGCCGGATGTCAAGGTCGACCTGTTCGAGGAGCCGGCCCGGGGGCGGAAGAACACGAGCAGCCAGAACCGTGACCGCCGCGCCTTGGACATCTACCCGACCCGAGTGCGATTCCTGGAGCCCAGCGATGGCTGGAGGTTCATTGTCGAACCACACAAGGAGGTCGTCGATGACACACCGACGATCTGACCTGATGGCAGGTTAGCCTCGGTCTTTCGCGGGAGCCCGTCAGCTTGCTGACGGGCTCTTCTTCGTTTGCTGGGGCGTGTGGGCAGGCCGCTGGCCGTCGGCGTCGGTGAAGCGCAACTGGGCGCCGAGGTGAGGCTGTTCCTCGCGGACGTTCAGCCGCATGCCCTTCGGCCGGCCGGTCGGACAGCCTCCGTCGAGCTCGGCGACCCGGGCGCCGTCGCGGATCTCGCCGCCGGGTTCGACAGCGGGCGTCCAGGCGGAGGGCGGGACTGCCGGCACGGACCGGTGAATCTGCTCGGTGATGGTCATACCGACCGAGTGGGACGGCCATCGGCCCTGCTTCGCGAGCCATTCGACGCATGCGTGGGTGCCTCCGCCGGAATCCGTGCGGATCAGCGTCTGCCGCCCTCGCCGGCACCCTTTCGAGGCCGTTGCGCCCCCTCATCTGTCGCGGGGCTCCTGCGTTTGTCGCCGGACCCCTGCGGATTCGTCTGCGATCGGTAACAGAGGGATCTTGTGCGGGCGTTCGTATGTCTTCATGAGGGCAGGGCATCGGCGGAGACAGCAAAGGGGTGGGCGGACATGGCAAAGCACAAGGGAAGGGGATGGCACGGCCGGCTTCTCGCGGCGGCGCTCGGGGTGACAGCAGTGGCCGCTGCCACATCGGTGTGGACCGCGCAGGCCGACACCGTCGGAGGGCGGCAGCCGCAAGCGCGTGTCTCAGCGCCGGACGCCCGGCCCCAGGACCGGACCGTGACCAAGGTGGCGGCGGACATCGCGCACGCCTCGGACCGCGGCGCCCGGGGCGTCAACATCACCATCGACGACGGACCGGACCCGGTCTGGACGCCGCAGGTGCTGCAACTGCTGAAGGACAACGGCGTGAAGGCTACGTTCTGCATGGTGGGCACGCAGGCCCAGGCACACCCGGACCTGGTCAAAGAGGTCGTGGCAGCCGGGCACCGGCTGTGCAACCACACGGTCTCGCACGACACCACCATGGACACCCGGTCCGAGGCCTACCAGTCCCAGCAGATCCTGGATGCCGAACGCCTGATCACCAAGGCGTCCGGAGGCGTCCGGCCGCAGTACTACCGGGCCCCGGGCGGTGCTTTCACCCCGTACAGCCGGCAGCTCGCCGCGTCCCGGGGGATGCGACCGCTGGGCTGGAACGTCGACTCCAAAGACTTCGAGCGTCCCGGTGTGGACACCATGGTCGCCACCGTCAAGAGCGAGATCTCCAACGGGCCGACCGTCCTCTTCCACGACGCGGGAGGGGATCGCTCCCAGACCTTGGCCGCTCTGCGCGAGATCCTGCCCTGGCTGAAGCAGCAGGGGTACTCCTTCGGCTTCCCCGTGCGGTGAGTGAGGCTCGCCCGCACTGGCATCCGGAACCGGACCCCCGGCACCAGCAGACAGAAACGAACAGCAGAACCCAACCACTGACGAAAGCCGCCCGGACGGAGAAGCGACAAGCCACCCAGGGAGGCCCTTCCGCACTCCGGGCACGATGCCCTCCCCGGCGTCGGCATCAGCGACCTCTTATTGGCTGCGTCCGATCCTCGTTCTGGGCGCCGACCAAGCCGCCGCCGACTCAACGGGCAGCTGCACATCCCAGACACCTTCGAGATCAAGCGGGACGCGAAGGCGTTCCTCGTCCAGGTCCAAGCGGACCAGACGCGGGGTGACTGGATCGCCCCGACCGCCGGCGAGGTCTTGTTCTCCGAGTACGCCACGCGCTGGATCGACGAACGAGACGTCGCACCGACCGGGCCGAGCTGTACCGCCGTCTGTTCCGGCTCCACCTGGAGCCGGCGTTCGGCGAGCCGCACGTCAACATGATCAGTTCTGCTCGTGTCAGGGCTTGGCGGGCGGAGCGGTTGTCGGTCACCGGCGCGACCACGGTGGCCACGTCGTACCGGCTGCTCAAAGCCGTGCTGGAAACAGCGGTCGAGGACGACCTGATTCGTAAGAACCCCTGCCGGATCCGCGGGGCAGGTCGAGAGGACGCCGACGAGCGGCCCCGGGGCGGGCGCAGTTGATCGTGACCTGAAGGGGGCCGGTCCGGGGGCCCGGGGCGGCTGGGCGGGGTGGAAAGCCCGGCGGCTACTTCGGTGGGTTGAGCTTGCGGAAGTACGTCCAGCTGGTCTCGTTCGGCTCGCTCCACTCCTCCGGGGCCCGGGCGAACTCCGGGTGACGGTCGGCGATGTAGGCACGGGTGCGCTCGGGGACCTCGGCGTACGAGTCGAGCTTGCGGCCCCGGCAGTGGAAGGTGAGGCCGCCGGGGGCTTGGCCGCGGGCCATCCACGGGAGCCACGGGGACATCCGGGTCCACGACATGGTGGCCGGGACGCTGGGAGCCGGGCCGGCCAGGTCGGCACGGTCGGCGAAGAACTGGAAGAGCTCCAGAGCCTTGTACGTGTCGCCGGCCGAGTGGACGGGGTACTGGGCCACCGGCAGCGGCGAGGGGTAGGCGAGCGGGATCTCCAGGCTGAAGCAGACCTGTCCGCCGAGCTCGGTCGTCGGGATCGGGAAGGGACGCCACTTCTGGTTCGCCGGATCGTTCCAGACGTGCACCACCGGCAGGTCCTGCCAGGTCTCCAGGATCTCGCGGGTGCCGGGGTCCAGGTAGAAGGCGGCCTCACGGGTGAGCAGTTGGTAGGCGTCCGGGCCGGCTTCGGCGTCCTGGACCAGGCGGGCGACGTTGAGTCCTTCGAAGCCGAAGACGCGCTGGTAGGGCTCGTCGGGGGCCCAGGTGTACACGTCTCCGGACCACCAGTACGTGACCTCCTCGCCGTCGAGCGAGGCACGGGTGCGGGCGAAGGAGCGGAGCAGCTCTGCGGGTGTCGTCATATGGACTACTCTGCGCGGCCGCCGCCACGGCTGGGCGGGAAATATCCAGGCCGGGGCGGAAGCGGCCGGAAGAAGCCGCTCCCTGGCCGACGGGCCCGGCAAGATCCGAAAGAGACGACCTGATCGCGTAGGGACGCAGGCCACTTGAATTCGATCTCGCGGTGCGGGACGACGAAGTGAGACCCCCAACCCCAGGACATCGCACCCGCCATCGACGCAGGGTTGGCTCCGCTGACCGTCACCTTGCGTCCGAGCGCACCGGCCCGACGCGGCACCACCTCGTACTACTGGGTGACCGCCGTGATGGCGGTCATTACGAAGACCTTGCCCCCAGCGACTGGGCTGCTACGGCCGCGGTGACCGGCTGAGGCTCGTACAACCAATCGACGCTCTTGTCTGTCCTGTTCGGCGACGTCTGATCGACATCTGTCGCCGAACAGGACTGAAGGACTTGATGAACCCAGCCAGACGCACGACCGCCACCGCCTTGGTTCTGGCCACGGCAGGCGGAGTGCTCTACGCCACCGCCGTACCCGCCTCCGCGGTGGTGAACTGCACTTCCCCCGTCTTCAAGCGGCAGTTCTTCGCGAACACGACGTTCTCGGGCACGCCGAAGAGGACGGACTGCGACTCCGCGATCAACCAGAACTGGGGCACGGGCGCACCCGCATCCGGGGTACCGTCCAACAACTTCGGCGTGCGCTGGTCGGTGACGCGCGACTTCGGCTCCGGTGGCCCCTTCACGTTCACGGCGTCCGCCCAGGACGGCATACGGGTCTACCTCGACGGTGTTCGCAAGATCAACCTGTGGAAGAACGTCTCCACCACCGCCAAGAAGACGGTCAACGTGACGATCCCCAGGGGCAAGCACACGCTCCGCGTCGACTTCGTCAACTGGACGGGCACCGCGAACGTCAAGTTCGCCTACACGCCGCGCACCTCCGCCAACGTTGACAAGGTCAAGCCCCTCACTCCGACGGGCGCGTCCGTTTCCTACAACACCGCCCCCGGCACGGCCAAGCTCACCTGGTCCAGGAACAGGGAGATGGACCTCGCGAACTACCGGGTCTACCGGCGTCTGAAGGGCACGTCGTATTCCGGCAAGGCGCTCGCGACGACCACCGCCACGTCGTACACCGACAGCACTCTGCCGAAGAGCGGTGCGGCCTACTACTACGAGGTGCGGGCCGTCGACAAGGCGGGCAATGTCTCCGGCGGCAGCGCCGACAAGCTCGTCGCCACCGTCGACAGGACGCCGCCCGCCGCTCCCTTCGTCGAATGGGACGCGTGCTCGCCCGACCAGCCCTACGCGGCCCCACAGCTGGTTACCACCGCGAAGAACGCGGCCGACATCGCCTGGTACGAGATGCAGCGGCTCGACGCCACCACGAACCGCTGGAGCACCGTCTACTCCGGCGCCAAGGGCGCGATCTGCGACACCGGATATCCGGCCGACGGCAGCAAGGTCACCTACCGGGGCCGGGCCCGGGACGCCGCTGGGAACTGGTCGGCGTACTCGGCCGCCACGACGTTCACCACCCCCGACCTGACCCCGCCGGCCGCCGTCGCGCAGCTCCGCGTCGAGTACCGGTCGGGCGTTCCGCATCTGGTGTGGTCGCCCGTCACCGGGGCCGCCTCGTACCAGGTCCTCCAGTACGACCCGGCGACCGGCGGCTACGGCGACGCCCGGCCCGAGAAGAGCACCACCACGCAGACCGACGTGGTGCCGCGCCAACTGGCGGCGGTCGCCGACAGCTACCGGTACGCGGTGCGCTCGGTGGACGCCAAGGGCAACGCCGCCGCGCCGGTGGAAATCACGCTGAAGATGGCCGACCGGCCGGAAGCAATCCCCGCGTTCAAGACCACCGCCCACAGGTTCGATGAGGGCGTGATGGTCGAGTGGAGCAGCGTCGACCCGTGGACCGTCGACGAAACGCCCCTTCCCACGTACGAGATCGTCCGCACCGACACCGCGACCGGCGAGACCGGCATCGTGGACAAGTGCAAGCCGTTCACCCCGTGGGACGAGCCGCTGGAGGCCCCGGACACGTACTGGACCTGGGCGGACG
Organism: Streptomyces sp. NPDC048473; assembly: GCF_043200155.1. Lineage (NCBI taxonomy): Bacteria > Bacillati > Actinomycetota > Actinomycetes > Kitasatosporales > Streptomycetaceae > Streptomyces > Streptomyces sp. NPDC048473. The sequence continues at coordinate 30,525 of NZ_JBICXE010000004.1, read as the reverse complement.
GCAACGCCCCCTTGTCCGCACGCAAGCAGGTCAACGGCACCTGCTGGGACGTCCAGGGCAAGTCGGAGACGACGTACGAGTACCGAGTCGTGACGACCGACCGGTACGGGCATGTCTCTCAGCCGGGCCCGGCCGCCACGGAGACCACCCCGGACACCGAGCGTCCCGCCCCGGTGCAGGACCTGACCGCGGAACGCGTCCCGCTCGGCGTCCGGCTGACCTGGACGCCGCCCGCCGATGCCGACGTCACCGGCTACCACGTGTGGCAGGGCATCACTGACCCGGACAGCGGCGAGACGGTCTGGAAGGAGAACTGCTGGACCGGCAGCTCCCTGGCCAGGACCGAGATCCTCTGCCCGACAGTCCCCGACGGCGCCACCCACGTCTACAAGGTGGCCGCCACGGACGGCCGGCTTCTGCACGACGACGAGCCACTCGACGTCCTCCACCCCGCCGAGGTCTCGGTCACCCTGCCCGACACCCGGCCGCCGGGCTGGACGGAGACCGAGGTCCATCAGGACCAGTACCCGGAGCTCTACGTCGGCTGCTCCGACAGCTCCGGCCTCGGGGACTGCTCCCGGTTCGCGAGCTACCGTGTGGAGCGCTGGGACCCCGCCACGGCCGCCTACGTCACCCTGGCGGAGGGCACGATGGGTGACGCCGCGTTCTACATGGACACCACGGTGCACGAGGACCGGCTCGGCCTGCACTACTACCGCGTCGTACGCCTGGACGCCTCGGGCGCCGAGGCCGTGACCCGATCGGCGGCGTACGGCATCTGGGACTCCTGGCTCTGACCGGACGTGAGACATGAGGAGGGGACCGAAGGTTTCTTCGGTCCCCTCCTCATGTCTCACGTCGGTGAGCGGGGCACGTTCCCTCGCAGTGCCTATCGCTTCTTGCGGATCTTGCGGATCTTGCGCCTTTTCGCCTTGGCTTTCTTTTCCTTGCGTCTTCCCGCCCGGAGCCGGCCGGGTGGTCACCCCAGTGCGGGGCGTGTGCGGCGTGCGGTGTGTGCGGGCCCCTCCGCTGTGGTGAACCAGAACAGGGCCGCGCACAGGAAGGCCGCTGCCGCGAAGACCAGCGATTGTGTGACGGAGTCGTCCCGCGCGCCGGCGACGAGCGCGCCGGCCGCTGACAGTGCCAGGGCGACCGCAGGCAGCGCACGAGGGCGCCGCGTGACGCCTGGTGCGTCGGCCGGTGGCAGCAACCGGGACGCGAGGCTGTAGCAGGCGCAGGCCAGCAGTGTGGAGCCCAGCACGTCGCTGGGTCGGTGGTGGTAGGTGGCCTGGACGGCGCCGGCGGTGACGGCGAGCCACAGCATGCCGGCCGCGGTGACGTAGGGGCGGATGCGGGGGGAAGCGACGAGGGCGGCGCCGAGGGCCAGCCCGGCGGGGATGGCCACGTGCCCACTGGGGAAGCTCGGCTCGATGAGGCTGACGTGCGCACCAACCAGGTCGGGGCGGGGCAGGATCATCCTGGTGAGTTCCTTGCTCCCGAGCGTGGCCATGACGACTCCGGCCGCCGCGCCGCCTTGCCACCAGCACCTCCGGACCAGGGTGACGGCCGCGATGACCGCGATGCCCACGAGCAGGGTGGGCATGGCGGTCTGGTCCAGGGGCGGCAGGGCCGGCGAATTGTAAGCCGTCCCCGACCAGTTGTAGATCCATGCCGGGTTGGCGCCGCTACTGTTGAACAGGGCATTTTCCGCCCGTTGCCCGAACGGGGTGCAGACGGCGATCAGGTAGACCGCCAGGAACCCCGCGAGGCACAGCAGAGCTGAGATCCGTGGCCGTATCGTCCGCGAAGGGCTGCGTTCGGCCGTGGCTCCCGGGACCTGGTTGGGGGTGTCCGGGTGCGTGGACAGGGTCGAATGATCTTGCTGAGTCATCGCTTTCTCTCTGTGTCCGTCGGCAGCAGTTCGGTCACGTGCTTCCTCTGGCACGCAATGGGCCGACAGGCTCGGCCGGCCCACCGGGGATCTGCTCCTATTCGAGGAGCGCCTGGCCCTGCTGGCGCTGGGCGGCGATCGCCAGAGCCGGGAGGGGTGCGATCAGGAGGAGGAGCACGACCAGGTCCGGCAGGGACTGCATGAACCAGTTCGGCCGGATGACGATCGCCTGTGTGCGGATGAACGCGAACGCCGCGACGGGGATCAGCCACCGGTAATCTCCGGTGGCGGCCGTCGCCACCCACGCGGCGATCAGCGCGGCGACTTCGAGTGCGAACAGGCCGCGTTGAAAGGCCGGACTGATGGAGATGATGTGCAGGGACCCGGCCACGAACATGGCGAGCACGACGGGCACCAGCCAACGGTACGAGTGGCGTCGCAGCTGGCTGGGACGGCAGACCGCCAGCACGGCGCACGCGGTGCACAGTGCCCCCGACAGCACCAGGTCACGGGCCGTTATCGGGGCGCCCAGCCCGTAGTAGCCCAGGCCCACCTTGCCCTCGTCGCCGAAGAACGTATTGCTGTTGAACGTGGCACCGACGCAGATCATCGCTGCTGCGGCCGGCAGGGCGATCCACGGCTTACCGCGCAGCAGGGCGATCAGGCAGACCAGCGGAAGCAGCCCGTAGGGCAGGAGCCGTGTCCGCGTGCCGGGACCTTGCGCCCACGGGTACCAGCCGGAGAAGTGGAAGGCGATGGCATGCCGGCCGGGATCGATGTGCAGTCCCCAGTGCCAGACATCCTGCAGGTACGGCACCAGCGCCAGCGCGGCGAGGACGAGAGCGGTCAGATGGATGCCGTCCAGCCACCACGGCCGGGCCGTGTCGTCGACGACGGCACGGGCGCGGGCCTGCACCCCGGCGCGCGCCAAGGCCACAACCTCCCGCGGCGGGGGCCAGGAACGGCCGGGATACGCCTCGGCCAGACAGGCCAGCAACTCCTCACCCTGCCGGGAACGGCAGGACTTGGGGTAGGCCGCAAGCAGCAGACGGTTCATGCCGGGGCCACTTTGACATCCCGCGAGCGTCCGATGACGATGGCCGCCGCCTGTTGCATCCGCAGCGCCTCCCGGCCGAGCGCCTGGGTGCCGTCCTTCGTGAGCCGGTAGTAGCGCCGCGCCCGCCCGTCCACGATCTCCTCATGGCCGGCGGCCACCAGCCCGGCCCGCTCCAAACGCTCCAGCGCGCCATAGAGAGTGCCGACAGCGATCCGGAGCCGCCCGTCGGTGGCCTGCTCGGCAGCCTTGATGATGCCGTAACCGTGCAACGGCCCGTCCATGAGCGCAGCAAGGATGAAGTACTGCGGTTCCGTCAAGGACGGGTTCTGCCTTGTCATGCGTCGAGCATATATCGAGCTACGAAATATATCTGCCAGCCCTGGGTGATCACGGCAGCGCCTCCGCGCCCGCAGCGAGCGTCACCCTCTCCCGACCGGCGGGCGCGACGGCGGTCTCCTCGACGCACCCGCGCGGCATTGGCGGATGCTCACCGCGACCTGGTCCGGGCCGAGCGGAACGTCATTCCCACCGTGTCCGCCGGACCCGTCTCCTCTCCGTTGAACTGCCCGTGGATCAGACTCTGTTCGCCCGGACCGGCCGCGGGCAGCCGGCGAGGCAGCGTTCGATGAGGCCCGACCCGAGCGGGTCGCTCCCCCAGTGGAAGAGGGCCCAGGTCGCTGACCTGGGCCCTCTTGGGAGAGCGGGTGACGAGAATCGAACTCGCGCTCTGCGCTTGGGAATCACCCGGCGCTTGGGCATCAATATGCCACCTGATCTGCGGGAACAGGCTGATGCTTCCTTGAGCCGAGTGTCGTCTCGGCATCTGTGTTGACCGCTCTTTACCGCCCCTACTGGCACGTTGTGGCACGGTCACAGCCGGTGCGGACAGCGGCATCGCCGCCTGGCACGTACGCCTACCGCGACGGTCCGGGCGTGATCTCCCTCTGCTCCGTGGGAGCGGCTGGGAGACCGCTGAGGCTGCAGAGGCACCCCGTCTCGCGTTCATAACGTCGGTCACATGGCTGCCCTGGGCTCGGGCTCGGGGATGCGCCAGATGATTCGGACCTGTTTGTCGAGGGGGAGCGAGGGGCCACCGACGTAGATGCGAAGGATGAGGTAGAGGATGGCCAGCCGGTATGCCTCCGGCTCTATGTCGTCCACTGTCGCCACCGTCGCCCGGCTCAGCCTGTTCACCTGGCGGACGATGCGTGGCTCGGTTTCGAGGAAGCCGAGCTCGGCGACGATGTCCGGTTCCAGTTCGGTGTCCTCGCGTATGGCCAGAATCGAGCGATGCACGAGATCCGGCTCGGCTTCGATGCGTTCGAGTACGCGGGCGAGCACGTACGCATGGATGACGTCGATCAGGAGTTACACCGTTCGCTTCACAGTCCCCTCCCCGGGAGTGCGCCCGACGGCGTGCAGGAGTCTGTTGGAATACCGATCGATGATGTGTTCCACGGCGAACGTCGGCTGGGAGGAGAGTGCCTGGTCGAGAGTGAGCCAGAGGGGATCCTCGCCTTCCTCGTTCACGGTCAATTCCCCCTGAGTTCCGGCTGCCCGGTGGTCGTCGACGTCCAGCAGATAGGCGTGCCAACGATGGGCGTCGGAGCCCCTTCTGCACACGTCTCCGTTGAGATGCTCGTCCGCAACGAGCCGGAGGTCCCCGTGCGCGTCGCGGATTCCTACTTCCTCCCAGAGCTCCCGCGCTGCCGCGCGCTTGGGGTCCTCTCCGCGTTCAACATGGCCTGCGGGTACGGTCAGACGGTAGGGAAAGGCAGTTCTCTGGAAGAAGAGAAATCTCCCTCGTGGGTCACGTACGAATACGCCGGCGCTCTCATGCCAGTACTCGCCGTCTGAATCGGTCCACCAGCAGATGCGGGGATCGACGACGACGGCTCTTCCGGCCTCGCGGCCGCACGAACCGCAGTTGCACCGCTTCCTTCCGTCCACGACGATCCATTCGACGGTCTCGGCGTGGCAGTACAGGCAGTACTCGCCACAGGTGTTGTCCCGCAGCGGGAGGAAGTCGATTTTCATCCTGCCCCCTTTCAAGGAGAAGGCCGCCGTCAGCATTCGGGAACCCCCACAGCCGTGGCTCGGTCAGATTCTGTTGCGGTTGGGCTTGCTGACATCCGGCGCCTTCCGCAAGGGCTCCGGTCCCTCCCCCACGTCCACACCGTCCGGTGCGTCGAGCGACCGGGACACGCCGTCTGCAGTGCCGGTCGCGGACGTACGGGCGCCCTTCAGTAGAAGGACTGTGCCAAGTCCGCCGAAGACGAAGGTCGCGGCAGCGACGGCGCCCCATCCCGCCGCAGCGATGGCCAGGCCGAAGACCGGTGGTCCCAACAGCATTCCCACACTGCCGAGTTGGTTGAGGATGCCATTGGCGACATCGACATGCTCAGCACGACTCACCGAGGCGGGGACGGCAGCGAAGACTGCGGAGATCAACAGTCCGTCGACGAGGAGAACAAGCGTGGCGGCGCCGCCGCTGACCGCGAGTGGGAATTCGGCCGAGAAGGCGGGGAGGCAGGCCACCGGCATCAGTACGCCCAGCGGGACGAGCGAGGAGAGGGCCAAGCCGCGCCGCAGCAGCCAACTGGCGGCAAGCCCCCCGATCGCACTCCCCAGGCAGACGAGTGCCACCACGGTACCGGCCACAGTCGGCGTTACCTCTCGGTGCTCGGTGAGGAAGAGCGGGAGGACCATCACCACAGCGACGCCGACCAGCGACAGGCTTCCGTACGCCGCGCCGAGCCTCAGTGCCCCATTCCAGGTGCCGACTGCGCGATGAGGGTACTGCACGGGTGTCCTCGGCAGCCGAGGCAGGACGACGGTGAGCACCCCGGCCATGATCAATGGACCGAGCGCTGTGAGGGCCAACCATCGGTTCCACGTCCACCGGGATGCGAGGACTCCGCCCAGGGCCGCGGTGACGGCCAGGCCCATCGGAACGCACGTGCCCCACAACGCGAGCGCCGCCGATCGGATGCCGCCCTGCGTCATGCGGGTGATTACGACCGGACCCGCCACGAACACCAGCAGGTAGCCGACTCCTTCCGCGACACGCGACCCCAGCAGCAGACCCCAGGATCCGGCGGTCGCGCTGATAGCGGTTGCAACCGCCATGACGAACAGGCCCCAGGACAGAGCCCGGTGGGCGCCGAAGCGGAGGATCCACCATCCCGCCGGGATGCCGAGGACGGCGCTCACGGCCGTAATGCTCGATGTGGCCCAGGCGAGCGCACCGGCTGACAACCCCAGTGACGAACGCAGGGCGGATCCCGCCGGCGAGACGGCACCCAGGCCGACTGCCGCCAGCACGCCGGCGAGCCATGTCGCCACAACGTACTTCCAGGGTGACGTCGACACGCAGCGGTGGCTGCCTCTCTTCCTGTCGCGCACGGGTTCTCCTTGTGGTGGCTGGCGTGTTGTCCCGCACGGCGGTCGTCCAGGGCCGGGTGACCGGTGCCGCGTGGCGGGAGGGTCGATCCCTTGAGCACCTCCCGCCACGCGAGTCCGGATCAGTCGTCCAGGCCGAACTTGGCCATCAACTCCTGATGGCCCGCCACATATGAGGTGTCGGTGATCACGGTCTGGTCGGACGGACCGCGGCTGCACATGCAGAGGTGGCGGCTACGGGAGGTGACTCGCACGGCTTTTGCGCCGCCGGAGGACATGATCTCTTCAGCGATCTCCTTGACGAGGTACTCCTGGATCTGGAAGCGCCGGCTGAACGCCTGGACCAGGCGAGGGAATTTCCCGAGTCCGAGAATGCGGTCACCGGGGACGTAGGAGATGTTGACCTTCCCGAAGAACGGCAGGAAGTGGTGGGCGCAGATCGAGAAGAAGTTGTTCTCCTGGACACGCACCACGCCGGTGTGCTCGCCGTTCACCAGGCAGGTGGTCTTGAGGATCTTTGAGGTGTCGATCTCATAGCCGCTCAGCAGCTCGCGATAGGCCCGGACGATGCGGTCCTCGCACTCCGGGCCGCTGTACCAACCGAGTGCCCTCGTATCGGTGGTTACATTGGTTTTGAGCCAGTCTTCAATGGTCACCTGCGGCCTCCATTCCCACTTCCACCAAGGGCTCTGAAACCCGGTGGAGTCATTTCACTATCCGCCCAGTTGCATTCGTTGAGAACATCGCCCGCTTGGCTGACGCCCGATCAGACCAATGCGCGGGTGATATGCTAATACCTACGTATTCAAAGCCGCGGATAAAATGAACGTTTCCCCGATGCTTAAACCAGGTGGGGGCGGGTAACCGGCGCCCGAATGGCAAAGAAAAAAACACCTGTTGAGCGCCGGAGCACGCCCCGCTCACTCTGCCCGTCGCGCCATGCGTGAGCTCAGCCAGCCCGGCAGCTCCCTTCAGTCCCCGGGAACTCGCGGGCTGATGGTCTTCCATTTCGCCGCAACGATTTCTGCGGCTCGCATACGGTCCTCGCCATCTGTCATTTGATGGTTCATCCCTTTCTTGGATTAGGAGGTTGCATCTCGGGAATATCCGGCTTCGGGACGCGGATTTCCTCATTACCTGAGTACCACCGTATTTCCTCCCAGGGGCGTCCGAGTGGATCGGGCTCATTGAACATCACATCGGACTCGCATTGAGCGCGACGACGCTCATCTCCCAAGCCGTCCCCAAACCTGGGCTCGGAAAGTTCCCGGGGGTCGACACGGGAAGCAAGGGTGTGCTTGAGACGGTCGACGAAGCGTGGAGCAGGCGTGCTTTGGCTGTCTCGGTGAACCAGCAGGGTGCGCGCACGAAGTGATCACTGCTTTTCCGAGGAGTTGGAATTGATGGAGAAGGTGGCGTGTGTCCATTGCGGCCAGGGTTGGGTGCGATGTTACAAGCGTAAGGATTCTGGCCAGATCTTCTTCATGTGCCCGGAGTGCGAATCCCTGTGGCTAAAGGAAGAGGATGTGCACGATGAGACGGACATGTACCTGAGTGAATTTCTTCTCACGGGAGACTCTGTGAAGGACTGGGAAGCGATTGTTCCTTGTGCCGAACCCGCGGCCTGAGGTGACGGGGATTAGGTGGAATTGCCTTCTTGCTCGGTAGATCTGGCCAAATGGATTGCCTTGCGTGTGCTCTTCCCGTAGTTCGTCGCGTTCAAGGACCGATTTTCTGCCCCATAGCCTCGATCTTTCGTGACGGTCCGTCGGTTTCTTCGGCGGGCCGTTTCGGGTGTTCGGACTGGTGGTGGTCAGTCTGATGGCCCGGCTGTCGCGTCGGGTGGGTGCCGGATTCCACGGCTCCGGCGGGATGATGCTGATTGCAGGGACGGGAACGTGCTGGTCAGCCGGGGTCCGGGAGTGCTTCGAGTCGTGCGAGGGCGTCGGTGATGACGTCGGTCCAGTGGCAGCGGCGTGCGAATCTCAGATCTCGGCGGCGGGCGGTCGCGCCTTCGCCTCGATGCGGCCCGAGGAGCTCGCCGAGCTCCGCGGCGGGACGTGGACCTCGACTCCGGCGCGCTCTGGGTCCGCCGTGCCGCGCCGGAGCTCAACACCAGGCAGCGCGTGGTCGGCGCTCCCGAGTCGCGTGCGGGCAGACGGGAGATCGTGCTGCCGTCCTTCCTGTACGAGGGCGTCCGGCAGCACGTGCAGTGGTTCCTCCAGCCGGGGCCGGACGGGGCTGGTCTTCGGGGATGAGAGGGGGGCGGTGCTGCGCGGCACCACCTTCGGCCGTAAGTGGCGCAGGGCCCGGGACAAGGTTGGGCTGCCCGAAGGCTTCCGCTTCTACGACCTTCGGCACACGGGCAACACGCTCGCGGCCGACACTGGGGCCAAGCTCAAGGACCTCATGGTTCGAGCCGGCCAGTCCTCCGAACGGGCGCAACTGATCTACCAGCACTCCACCGAGGAACATCAGCGAAGGCTCGCCGCCGACATCGATCTCGATGTACGCCGCCGGCAATCGTCCGCAGCCTCGGGAAGTGGTGGCGCGACCGTTCGACCGCTGGTGCCGCGTCCCCCCGGTCCACCCGCCCCACGGGCCGCGCGGCGTTGATCGCGCAGGGCACAGATGGCCCGCACCGTGCATGTGACGGGTGCCACTTGGGTTCGATCTCGGAATATGGGACCAGAGGGTGGAGCGCCCGCCCCGCGGGCGCCGAAATTTGCCGTTGATGCAGGTCGGGAGGACTCCTATGGCGCGCGCCATAAAAGAGGTCTAGACAACAAACAAGGCCCTGGTCTCTGACCAGGGCCTTCGTCATGGAGCGGGTGACGAGAATCGAACTCGCGCTCTGAGCTTGGGAATCACTCGGTACTTGGGGGTGAGTATGGTCGTTGACCTGCGAAAATGGCCCGGAAAAGGGCCGGTCGAAGTACGGCGCCTGTCCTGAGCGAGGAAACCCTGGCGCCAGGTGCCTGTGTGCCTCACGGATCAGGCACCACCCATTTCCGTGGCTCCTCGCTCCTTCGACTTGATTCGGTCCATGAGAGTGCTCCATAGCGTCAAGGATCAGCGGCATCGCGCCCGGTTCCCGCCGGCCTCGCTGTGGCTCCGCTCATGAGATGTCGGACGCTTGTCATGCCCAGGTGCGTGAGCACAGTACGAGGCGGTAGCCGTCCGGGTCGGCGATCGTCACTCCATGCTCGTCCCAGTAAGGGTTGTGTCCCGGGACCCGGGTACCGCCGGCCGCCGCGAGGCGGTCGATCAGGGCTTCGTCCACCGGCTTGCCGAGGTAGACCACGAACAGGTCGTCCACCGTCGGGGTCGGCTCCAGTGGGTGGTCTGGGTCATGCGTGAGCTCGAAATGCCAGGTGCCGCCGGTAGGGCCGAGCATCAGCAGGTCGTGCTCGCCCGGCACACGCTCGGTCGTCTGCCACAGGACGGTCAGACCCAGGCCGTCCCTGTAGAAGCGTTCTGCGGCGGCGAGGTCCCGCGAGGGCCGGGCCACCCGGATCGGGGTCGTGGAGTCGATCACGCGGAACGCTCCAGCGCCGCGCGCCAGACAGCGCTGTCGACGTAGTGGTTGTCAAAACGCTCCGAGGACTCGGCGATCTCCTTCGGGTCCGCTTCGCCGCGCATCACCCGGCCGAGCAGGCGCAGGTAGTCGAACCTGCCCATGCCGGGGGTGAAGATGAAGAGGACATCCGCTTCACAGCCCGGGGCAGCCGCGAAGGCGTGCGGGGTGTGGGGAGGCACCGCGAGGAAGTCGCCTTCCTTGAGGACGGTGACTTCCTCGTCCACCAGAACCTGCAGAGCTCCGCTGATCACGAAGAACAGTTCCGTTGCCCTGGTGTGGAAGTGGGCCGGCGCCCCTGTCGCGCCCTCGGCGAAGGTGGATCGGTAGCTCGTGATGCCGCCTGCCGTGCCGTCCGAGTCGGCCAGAAGAGTCATCACACTGCTCGGGTCGGCACAGGTCTCGGCATCTGCGTGGCGGGTCAGTAGAGCCGCCGGCGGAGTCTTGGACGCGGACATGGTGGGTGTCTCCTTGTTCATGATCATGATCCTAGGATTGTGAATGGTCGTCGTACAGGTCGTCTCCGGCGTCGCGCCGGAGACCGGGGCAGGGTGATTCAGTCGCCCATGGTGATCAGGGCCGCGATCGCTGGGCCGAAGGCGCCGCCGAGCTGGTAGCAGAGGTTGAACAGGCCGATCGCCGTGGGGCGCTGGGCGGTCGGCGCGGCCTGGGTGGCGAACACCGCGAGAGTCGCCTGGCCCGCACTCGTCGTGAAGACGGCCAGCGTCGCGACCAGCAGGAGCAGTGGCGCCCAGGGGGTCAGTACTGCGGTGAGCGGAGCCAGGGCTCCGGCCGTGAGCAGGATCGTCAGGACCCGCGGGCGGCTCATCCGGGCCGAGGCGGCGGCCAGCACCATGGAGAGCACCGAGCCTGCGAGGAGGGCGACCAACTGGCCGGTGCCGATCGTGGAGGTCGACCAGCCGGTACGGTCCCGCAGCAGCTGCGGGACGGTGAAGAGCAGCGTGAAGTACGAGGTCGCGAAGGTGCAGGCGAGCGCCGCGGAGAGAACGAACGCCCTGGTGTGCAGCAGCGATGCCGGGACGAAGCCTGTGGGGTTGGACCGGATGTGCAGGGCCAGCAGCGCGGCCATCACCAACGAGGCGGTCACAGCGGGGAGCGGGTAGCGCGGGATGAGTACCAGGGCCGTCGCCATCAGGGCCAGCAGGGCGGCGCCCCGGCCGTCGAAGGGGGAGCTCTGCTGCGGTGCGGACAGGTCGGCGTGGCGCATGACGGCCGGCAGGGCGAGGAGTGCGACCGCCCCGACGGCGAGGGACGCTCGCCAGGAGGCCGTGCTCGCGATCGTCGAGCCGAGCAGCGGCCCGACCGCGCCCAGCGTCCCGAAGCCTGCTGTGATCACGCCCATCCTGCGGACCGAGCCCGCCAGGCTCATCGCCGCTGTGACCAGGCCCGCGCCGCCCATCGCCTGGGCTGCCCGGCCCGTCATGGCCAGCGGCAGCCAAGGCGCCACGGCGACGACCGCGGTGCCGACCACGATCAGGGCCGCGCTCAGCCGGAGCGTGCTGCCCAGTCCGCGGCGACGCTGCAGGCCCGCCATCAGCGGGGTGCCGACGGCGATGGCCCAGGCGAACGCCGTGACGAGCCAGGTCGCCGTGGCCGCACGGATGCCGAGCGAGTCGGCCATGTCGGGGAGGATCAGGACCGGGCTGTTGGCGCTCGCGGCGAGCGGCGTGGCCAGCAACGCCAGCCATGCGGTGGGGACATGGCGCGATTCCCGCGCGGCAGCGGGGGCCGGTGTCTGCGCGGTGGGGCGGGGGTGGGCTCGGTCGAGCAGCGGCATGGCGGGCTCCGGAAGGTGAGGCGGTGGGCGTGGACGGTTCGTGAATGCGCCGAGGCGGTCGGGACAGTCCGAGGCTCCGACGGTCTGAGGCTCCGGTGGTCCGAGCAGCCAGGGAGGCTCGGTGGAGCAGGTCGCTCAGACCGTGGTGACGACCTCGTCGTAGGCGAGCCGCGGTGAGCGCGCGTGCCAGGCGTCCGCGCCGGGGCGGCCGATGTTCACGACCATCAGCGGCGTGTGGTCGTCGTCCAGGAACTCCTTCTGGACACCCGGGAAGTCGAACCCGGTCATCGGCCCCGCGGCCAGCCCCGCCGCGCGCACGCCGAGGATGAAGTACGCCGCCTGGAGCGTCGCGTTGAGCAGGGCGGACTCCTCGCGGACCGGGCGGTCGGCGAAGACGACGTCCTTGGCCTGCGGAAAGTGCGGGAGCAGCGCGGGGAGTTCCTCGTGGAACTCGTTGTCGGCGGCGAGGATCGCGACCAGCGGCGCGGCCGAGGTCTTCGGCCGATTGCCCTCGTCCATGTGCTGCGCGAGCCGCTCGCGGGCCTCGGCCGAGCGGACCAGGGCGATCCGTAGCGGCGACTGGTTGTAGGCGGTGGGGGCGTACTTCACCAGGTCGTAGATCGCCTGGACCTGCTCCTCGGTCACCGGCTCGCTGGTGAAGGTGTGGGCGGTACGGGCCTCACGGAAGAGGAGGTCCTGGGCGGCGGGATGGAGGGTGAGCGAGGACATCGAGTGCTCCTGTCGTTCAGCCTTGATAATCTCAACGTTGAGATAAAAACAGCTCGACTCCTTCAACGTCAAGTCTCTTAACGTTGAGAAGATGTCCATTGAGAGGAATGTGGCGATGAGTGATGCCGTGGACGCGATCATCGGTCAGTGGGCCAAGGAGCGCCCCGACGTGGTGGAGGATCTCTGGCCGGTGGAGCTCTTCGGGCGGATCCAGCGGCTGGCCCGGGTGGTCGACAAGTCCGCCAAGGCCACGGCCGCCGCGCACGGAGTGGAGCACGGCGAGTTCGACGTACTCACCACACTGCAGCGCTCAGGGCCGCCCTACGCCCTCACCGCCGGATCCTTCCTCAAGGCGTCCATGGTGACCTCCGGCGCGATCACCAACCGCATCGACAGGATGGAGGCCAAGGGCCTGGTCGAGCGGGTGCGCGAAGGCGACGACCGGCGCACCATCAAGATCCGCCTCACCGAACGCGGACACGAGGTCACCCGGGCCGCCTTCGCCGACCATCTGGCGAACTACGCACGGCTGCTCGCCGATGTGGACCGCGACCTGGTCGAGAGGACCGCCGAGGGCCTCCGGCAGGTGCTGGAGACCCTGGGGGACACCACCGTCAAGTGAGGACCATTCGACAGTCGCGAGCCGGAGGTGACAGGCCGTCGCACCCTCAGGCGCATGACCCATGCCGACGACCCCGCCCGAGCTCGCCTTCAGCCGAGGGAGCGCACTCTGCGCAGGCGGTTTCGGGCGGCCACTCCCGTGGAGGCGCGTGTCGGTGACGGTCCCGGTGTCCGGGGTGCCCAGATGTCCGGCTGTCCGACGGCCAACTCGCCGCCGTGCCGGGGTGGCCGTGGCCGTGGTCGCGGCGTCTACTTCATGGACCCGGCAGGCCACGCCATGGAACTCATCACCGTGCCCTATGGCGGCTGGCCGTCGTAGTCGCGGACATCGAGGGCCGCGCCCCGCACGGCGGGACGCGGCCCCTGGTACAACCAGCAGGCGGGAGAACTCCCGCGTCCCGCGGGTCCGCCGTGCGGCGCGTCGTGGCGCGGGAAGGACCTCGGTCGGGCCTGGTCGGATGGAGCGAGTGGCTGAGTGCGGGGACGTCGGCGTGCGAGTCACGCCGACGGGTAGTCGCGCAGGGTGATGTTCTCGGCGGCCCGGCGGGCGATCTTGGCCGCCATGTTCTTGCCGGGTAGGTAGGGCATGACCTTGTAGTAGCGGTTGAGGGCCGTGGCAGCGAAGCGGCTGCTGGGGACCATGAGGCCGGCGACACCGTCGCCCATCTTCTGGCAGCCTTCCGCGTACGCCCGCATCTCGCGCTCGTAGCGGGCGAAGGCGACCGTGTAATCACCGCGGGCGGCGGCGAGTTCGCCGGCGAGGACGTAGGCGCCGACCAGGGCGAGACCCGAGCCCATGCCGGACAGCGAGGACGGGCAGTACGCGGCGTCACCGAGCAGCGCGACCCGGCCGCGCGACCAGCGGTCCATGCGCACCTGGCTGACGGAGTCGAAGTAGAAGTCGGGCGCGTGACGCATGCCGTGCAGCAGCCGGTCGCTCTGCCAGCCGGTTGCGGCGAACTGCTCAGCCAGAAGGGATTGTTGGCGGGTCACGTCGTGGCGGTCCAGGTCCAGGGCCGGGGAGCCGAAGTAGAACACGGCCTTGGCCTCGGTGTTGTCGCGGGCGCTGTACATCGCCACCATCCGGTTCGCGGTGCGGTAGGCGTGGCCGGTGCGGTCGAGTCCCAGGTGGTTGGCGGTGGTGAAGATGGCGCAGTAGACACCGAGGTGCTTGACGAAGTCCTCCTCCGGTCCGAAGGCCAGCCGGCGGGTGGTGGAATGCAGTCCGTCGGCACCGATCACCAGGTCGAAGCGGCGGGGAGCGTGGCGCTCGAAGGTGACTGCGACACCGTTTGCGTCCTCGGTGAGCGAGGCGATGGAATCGCCGAAGAGGTACTCGGTGTACGGGCTCGTCTCGTCGTACAGGATGCGTGCCAGGTCACCGCGGAGGATCTCGACGTCCCCGGCGAACAGGTCGGCGGGCAGCTTCGCGACGGACTTGCCCGTGGTGTTGACGTACGACATGGAGCCCATGCCCGTACGAGCGCGCTGGACGGTGTCCAGGATGCCCATGCGGCGCAGCACCGACAGGTGCGCGTGGCCGCGGAAGTCGACGGCGTAGCCGCCGTCGCGCAGCGCGGGGGCGCGTTCCACGATCGTCGCCTCGAAGCCGTGGCGGTGGAGCCAGTGGGCGAGCGCCGGGCCGGCGACGGAGGCGCCGGAGATGAGGACCGAGAGCTTTCCGGTGTGGGTGCTGGTGCTGGTGAACTGCTTCGTGGTCTTCCGCGTGTTCGTCACGGGGAAGAGCTTGTCCGGGTGCGCTCACCGGGCGCTCACACACCGCTCACCGACCCCGCTCACCCCGCGCGCATGACCGCCTCGGCGGCGGCTTCCTGCAGGCCCATCAGGCGGAGCGTGTCCGGGAGGCGAGGGCCAAGGCCGGAAACGGATGCGGCGGCCTGGCGGTAGTGGTCGCGGGCCGCGGCGTGGTCGCCGCGGGCCTCGGCGACCCGGCCGAGGCCGGCCAGGGCGCACACCCGGTTGCCCAGGCTCTTGACCCAGTGCGGGTCGATCCGTTCGAGCGCCTCGGTGAAGAGTCGTCGCGCCTCGTCCAGGTCGCCGTCGAGGAGCGCGATGTCGCCGAGCCCGCGCAGCGCCGCCCCGAGGCCGGCGGAACTACCGCCGGCGCGGGCGAGGGCGGCGGCTTCGGTGTAGTCGGCACGCGCCAGGCCCGGGTCGCGGCCGACGTGCTGGTCGCCCCGGTTGACCAGGAGGTCGGCGGAGTCCTCAAGGGCGCCCAACTCGCCGGTGAGGGCGAGGGCGCGGTCGGTCAGCGCCACCGCCTCCGCACGGTCTCCGCGTGCCCCGGCGAGACCGGCGAGGGCGTCCAGGGCAAGTGCCGAGCCCCAGCGGTCGCCGAGGGCGCCGAAGCCGTCGGCGGCGGTACGGAAGTCGTGCGCGGCGCGCTCGGTGTCGCCGTCGCTCAGCGGCCCGTACCCGGACACGTACGCGGCGGCGGCCCGCCCCCACGGGTCGGGGCACGTGTGCTGGGCCGCCACGAGCGTGAATGCCGCCCCGGGGTCGGCCTCTCCGGCGTTCCGCATCATCCAGAGCAGCAGGGCGGCCGGGTAGCGGCCGGCCCGGTCGCCGGGCCACGCGACCTCCAACGCCCGCTGTGCCGCCGCGCGGTGGCGGCGCCAGGCCGGCTGTCCGGCGGAGGTGGCGGCGGCGAGGAGTACGCACACCGCGTACTCCTCGCCCCACGCGTCCGGGGACGCGTCGGCAGCCCTTTCCCCGAACTCCTCCCCCACCGCTTCGAGCAGGGCCGCCGCGTGCGCGGCGGCCGTGGCGGACACGCCGCGGATCCACAGGGACGTCGCGGCCGAGGCGAGCAGGCGCAGGGCGGTGCCGTGGTCGTGCGCGCCGAGCGCCCGGCGGAGCGCCGCGGCGAGATTGCCGTCCTCGGCCGCCGCGCGTGGCAGCCATTCCAACTGGGACGCCCGCAGGAGGTGTTGACCCGCGTTGCCGAGGAGGTCCAGGACGTGTGCGGCGTGCAGCCGTCCGATCCGCTTTTCCTCTCCGGACTCGTGCAGGCGCTCGGCGGCGTACGCGCGGACCGTCTCCAGCATGCGATGGCGCCCGCCGCCGACGGCCTCCAGTATCGACTTGTCGACCAGCGACTCCAGGGTGTCGCCGTCCATGCCGCACACCTCGCGCGCGGACCGCGCGGTCGCGCCGCCCGCGAAGACGGCGAAGCGGCGCGCCGCGCGCTGTTCGTCCTCCGAGAGCAGCTCCCAGCTCCAGGCGACCACGGAACGCAGCGTGCGGTGCCGCGCGTCGGCGCCGCGGCTGCCGCAGGCTGTGACGGCGAGCAGGTCGTCCAGTCGCCCGGCCAGTTCGGCGAACTCCAGGGTGCGCAGCCGTGCCGCCACGAGTTCGATCGCCAGCGGCAGTCTGTCGAGGGCGGCGCAGATCCGCCGCACGGCACCGGGGTCGGGCGCGGGCCCCCGGCGTACGGCACGGGCCCGGTCCTCGAAGAGCCGTACGGCCGCGTCCTCGTCCAGCGGGCGGACCTGCCACACGTGCTCGCCGATGACTCCGAGCGGCTCCCGGCTGGTGGCCAGGATCCGCAGCCGCGGACAGGCCGTCAGCAGCCGCGCCGCCAGGGCGGCGGCCTCGTCCACAACGTGCTCGCAGTTGTCCAGGACGATCAGCAGCGGGCGGTCCGACAGGGCTGTGATCAGGCGGTCGAGCGGTGTCTGTGGCTCGCCCGCCATCTGGAGGCCGTTCTCGCGCAGCCCGAGCGCGCTCAGCAGCATCCGTGCCGCGTCGGATCCGTCGCGCAGCGCGGCCAGTTCCACGAAGCACACGTCGTCGCCGGCGGCCGCGGCCCCGCGCGCGACCTCGGCCGAGAGCCGGGTCTTGCCGACGCCACCGGGGCCGGTGAGACACACCAGGCGGGCCGTCCGCAACAGGGTGGCGACCTCGGAGGTCTCCGTGCCGCGGCCGACGAAGGAGGTGAGGGGTGATGGCGGTGCGGCAGGCGTGGGCGCGGTGCCCGCGTTCAGCAACTCGCGGTGCAGCGCGCTCAGTTCAATCGAGGGGTCGGCGCCGAGTTCGTCGGCCAGGTGGCGTCGGGTCTCCTCGTAGACCACCAGCGCCTCGGCCTGGCAGCCCTGGGCGAACAGGGCGCGGATCAGCAGGGCGGCCAGCCGTTCGCTCAGAGGATGCGCGCCGACCAGCTCGCGCAGCTCCGGCACGACGGCACGGGGCTCGCCGGAGCGCAGCTCGGCCTCGATCCGGTCCGCCACGGCTGCGAGCCGGAGCTCCTCCAGACGCGCCGCGGCCAAGCGGGCCGACTCGCTGTCGGGGAGCCCGGCCAGTGCGGTCCCCCGCCACAGGCCGAGCGCCTGCCGCAGCACCGAGGCCGCCCGTACCGTGTCGCCGTCTCGTAGGGCCGCACGCCCCTCGTCGGCCAGCCGTTCGAACCGGACGGCGTCCACGGCCAGTTCGCCGTCCCCAGCACCTCGGCCGCCTACGGCTTCTCCGCCACCTTCAGCGTCCCCGGCGTCTCTGGCGGCGCCCGCTTCGAGCAGTATCCGGTAACCGGCGCCGCCCCGTTCGATCGTGGCCCCGGCGGGCAGCACCGCACGCAGCCGCGAGACCTGGGACTGCACCGCGTGCGCGGACACCGTGCCGCCCGGCTCGATCTCCTCGGCGAGGCGCTCCGCCGACACGACCGCGCCGGGGCGGACCAGGAGCAGCGCCAGCAGGGCCCGCCGTGCGGGGCCGCCCAACGGCACCTCGGTGCCGTCGTCGTGCCACGCCCGAGTCTCTCCGAGGATTCCGAACCGCATTCCGGCGATTAGATCACGCGGTGGCCAGGGGCCCGAGGTAGGTAACGCCCGAGACGTCGATGGTCCGACCGGTCACCCACCGGCCCTGCGTGCCTGCCAGGAACCCCACCACGTCGGCGACGTCCTCCGGTTCGCCGATCCGGCCGAGCGCGGTGATGGCCTCCAGCCCGGCGACCACCTCCGGGATGGCGGTGTAACCGGCGGTCAGATCGGTCCGAAGAGCCGGTCGACCGCCCCGGCCAGCACTCCGATCACGAGCGGCAGAAGGAGGTGGCCGGCGGGCTGGAGCGGATGGTACAAGCCTCCCGCGAGAAGGCGCGCGAGCAGCCGCAGAAGGGGTCAGGTGGTGCGGAGGTGGTGCGCGGCGCATAGAGAGGTCTAGACAATGAAGAGGGCCCAGGTCGCCGACCTGGGCCCTCTTGGAAGAGCGGGTGACGAGAATCGAACTCGCGCTCTGAGCTTGGGAATCACCCGACACCTGAGCCAACAGAAGGCTGTGACCTGCGATGATGTGCTTCTCGCGGGTGCTGCCGGGGTCTGCGGAAGGTCGCTGTTGACCGCCCTGACTGGCACGTAGTGGCACGCGCCGTTCGGGGCTCGTGCCCTGCGCCGAAATCCACTGTGCGGATCTTCTTCGAAGTGCTGGGATGGGTGCATGAGTCTCTTGCCGCCCGGGGCGGCCGAGGTCGTCGTCCGTGTCCTTGTCCGTGATCTGACGCCCGCTGATCTGTCGGCCTGTGCATGGTCCGGCTCGGCGACCCATCTGGTTCAGGTGGCACGTGAGTTGGAGCGTGCAGCGGCTGGGGAGGTGGACTACCTGGCGGTCTGTACTCCGGTGGGTCTTCCGGTGGCGATCGGTGGCGTCGACTATCAGGTCGCGGTCGGTGCCGGCACGCTGTGGCAGCTCGGGGTGCTCCCGGCCCTCCAGTCGTGCGGTCTGGGCACCGCGCTCATCCGCGCCGCGGAGGACCGCATCAGGTCACGTGGTCTGCGGCATGCGGAACTCGGGGTGGAGGAGAGCAATCCACGCGCCCGGGTGCTGTACGAACGCCTGGGGTACGTGGCCTACGGCAGCCGGCCGGACGCCTGGGACGTGGAGGCGCCGGATGGTTCGCTGCGCCGGTACGAGACCATGTGCACGCTGATGCGCAAGGACTTGTCTTAGGGGGACAGCGTGGCCTTGGAGGTGTGGACTTCGGTCCTCTCGCTTACGGGTGTCGCGCTCGGCGGCGGGCTGACGGCCCTCTCCCAGCGTGTCACCCAGCGGTCCGCGGAGCGGGCCGAGGAACGACGGCTGAGGGCGGCCACCGGCGAGGCGCGCCGGGCCGAACAGCTGCAGGCGATCAAGGAATTCATCGCATGCGCCCAGGAGGCCGAACGAGCGGCCTACAACCGCCCTGATTCATGGGGCGGTGACGACGGCTGGAGTGGATCTGCTGGCGCCACCATGACCACACTCTGGGTCGCTGAACGGCACCTCGTGCTGCTCTGTGATCCGGACCTGCACGCCTCTGTCCATGCGTATGGTCGCGCGCTCAACCAAGCGGTATGGCGCGAGATCGGCGACACCGAGGTCAACGAGCACTTGGAGGAGCACAAGGCCGCCTTCATGACCGCAGCCCGCGCAAGCCTGTCCTCCCCGTCAGGCCAGGCGCCATGAGCTCCGAACCGACGGTGATCCCCGCAGGACTCGTCGTACTCGTCGGACCGCCGGCCTCGGGCAAGACCGCCTTCGTCCGTGAGCTGGTCGCTCAGGGGAGTCTCGACCCGGAAGCCGTTGTCTCCAGTGACGAAATCCGTACGGAGTTCTACGGGGGCGAGGCGGTGGATGCCGCCTCCGACACGGTTGATGCGCGGGTCTTCGACGAGCGTGACCGTCGGATCACCGACAGACTCGCTGCGGGCCGCATCGCGGTCGCCGAATCGACGAACGTCACACTCCAGGCACGCGCACGCCTGGTGGCCATCGCTGAACGATTCGGTGCACCGGTGACCGTGCTGCGCTTCCCCCAGGACGAGGCGGACCTTCTCAGACAGAACGAGGAGCGGGAGAGGAACGACGTCTCTGCTGCGGACGTCAGCGCTTACGCCGCCATCATGAGGCGGGATGCGAACAGTGCCCGGCTGCGCGTGGAAGGCGCTGCCTTCGTGTACGACGTCCCCGGTCGGGGGCAAGGGGTCACGCCTGCGGAAGCCGCCCGGCGATTCACGTTCTGCCTGCCTTGAGCTGCCCTGGGGTGAGCAGATCTTGCAGGTGTGCGAGTTGCACGTGGTGGGCAAGGCAAGGCGTGAGAGTTCTAGACAACAAAGAAGCCCCCGGCCGCTGGCTAGGGCCTTCATCATGGAGCGGGTGACGAGAATCGAACTCGCGCTCTGAGCTTGGGAATCAACGGTCCTGACGGTGGCCGTATGCCCTCTGGCCTGGTGACACGTAGTTCCGGACGCCCTTCCGTCAAGGTCTCTCGGTGTCCTTGTTCACCGCTGCTGACCGTTCCGCTGGGCACGGATGGGGCACGAGCAGGAGGTCAAGCGCCATGGTAGCGACCATGCCGAGCAACCCTCCGCAGAGATTTCCGCGACTACAGCATCCCGTACGTCCTCCAGGAGCGGGATATAGGGGCGAGCATCAGGAAGTGGGGTGCAGAAGGTGATGTTCGAAGTGAGGAGTCCCTCGTCGGTATCGGCGAAGGAGAGGGAGACGTATGCCTTCACTTGGGTATCGCCGAACTCCTCCTGCGCTTTCCGGCGGGGAGGTCATAGTCGGTCATTCTCCTCCCGTTGATCTTCGTCTCTTCTGCGAGCTGGCCGGGGTGGAGGCCAGGAACCTCCGGGCGAAGGTCGGTGAGCGCACGCCCACCGACGGCCGTGATGGACCATCTGCGTTCCACCACTTCACGGAACAGGGGTGGGATCTCCCGAACGCCTCAGCCCGTGGTGTCTGTGTAGCGGATCGTCTGGCCCAGAGCGTTCGTGCGGGAGGTGAGATGCCCGCAGGCGTCGTGCGCATAGCTGAGAGAGCGGCCGTCGAAGTCGGTCTCCGAGCTGAGGCGTCCCGCCGAGTCGTAGGTGTAGTCCCAGGCCAGGCCCTGGGGATTGGTGACACGGGAAATACGCAGCTCGGAGTCGTGCGTGAACTCCTGGCGCACGCCGTCGGGTGTGGTGCGTGCGGAGACCAGATCAAAGTGCGTGTACTCGAAGCGGGTCTCGCCGCCCGCCGCGTCGGTGTGGACGAGACAGTTGCCCTCGCCGTCGTAGGCCCAGGACTGCTGCGCTCCGTCCGGCCCCGTACGCCGGGCAAGCCTGCCCTCGACGGTCCATTCCAGCTCGGTGACGTGGCCCTGCGGATCGGTGATCCTCACCGCGCGCCCGAAGGCGTCGCGGGTGTACCGGGTGACTGTGCCGAGCGGGCCGCGGGTGGCCAGGGGGAGGCCGGCTGCGTCGCAGCGCAGCCGGTCCAGCGCGCCGAGGGAGTCGTCGACACCGGTGAGCTGGCCCTTCGGGCCGTGGGTGAGTCGGGTTGTGGACCCGTCCGGCCGGGTGAAGAGTGTCGGGTTGCCTCGGTCGTCGTACTCCTGCCGCGACGTGGTGCCGTCGGGGCCGGTGACGGCGGCGAGCTGGTTCAGGTCGTTGTACTCGACCGAGGCCGAGCTGCCGTCAGGGTGCTCGATCCGGGTGAGGTTTCCGTGATCGTCGTAGGTGTACGTGGTGGTCCGGCCGAGCGGATCCGTCCGGGAGAGGGGCCGGTCGTAGCGGTCGAAGGTGCGGCGGGTGACGCCGCCCAGCGGATCGGTCTCCGCGACCGCCTGGAGCCGGTCGTTGAAGTGGTGAACCTTGGTCGCGCCGAGGGAGTTCGTGTACCGGGTGACACGGTCGCCCGTCTCCGGGTGGACGTCGTACGCGAACGTGGACGACAGGTAGCCGTCCGGGCCGATCGTGCGGACCACCCGGCCGGCGTCGTCGTACACGTAGCGGAACGTGGAGTCGTTGCGGTCGGTCCAGGACGTGACCCGGGCGTCCGCGTCGTACGTGAAACGCAGCGGCAGTCCCGAGGAGTTGACGACGCCGTCGAGGTTGCCCAGAGGGTCGTAGTCGTAGCGCATGACGGTGACCGGACCGTCCGGCGTACGCAGGGACATCTCTCGCACCCGGGAGTCCTCGACGGCCAGATTGATCCGGTAGCCGCCGGAGTGGGCGACCGTTGTCGGACTGCCGTCGCTGACGCGTGCGAAGGAGATCCGGTTGAGGTTGCGGTCTTCGATCTCTCTGAGCCAGTAGGCCGGCGACGCGTTGTACGGGCCGCCACGGAATGAGCGTGTCAGGCCCGTGTACGGGTCGGTGACACGATAGGTGGTCTCCCCGTTGTCCTGTCCGCCGTACACCAGAGCAAGGCGGGCACCCTCGATCGGCAGGACGCCGTCGTCGTCTCCGGGCAGCGGCAGTCGCGGGTAGACGAGGAGTGAACCGTCCTCCCGTGACCACACCGCGCCGACGCCGAGTGGGTCGAGTTCGATCCGTTCGTCCAGCGTGGATGCCCAACTGCGGCCGAACCACTGGCCGTAGCGGTAGTCGGAGAGATGTGTCCGGCGGAGGACGAGAGGAAGGACTCCGGGCAGGGCCACATCGGTCTGCGGCAGGGTCATCTCACCGGTGGCGACGTCCACCGGGTCGTTCTCACAGGTCTTCTTGCCCAGGGAGATGCTGTGACGGCGCGGCTCGTCCTTGGCGCTTTTGAGAGCGTCCGCCTTGGTGCGAGCGGAGTCACGACGCGCTCCAGGGCGCGGGACGGTTTCTCCGTCGCCCTTGCGCACCTTGGAAAACCCGTCCTTGATATCCAGATCAATCTTCTTCTGAGCCTCGGATATCTCCTTGACCGCCTTCGGCAGCTCCTCGCCGAGGTGGTCGCCCATCGCCTTGTTGGCTTTGCCGAGCGCTTTCATCGCCTTGTCGAGCACGGGGTCCAGGGCGCCGGCGATATCGTCCCTGCCCCGGGTTCGACCATGGTGCGTCCCGGCCTTGGCCAGCCGGCCCGCCGTTTTGCCGTGAACGTCGACACTGACCAGCTTCAGGCTGGTGCCGGCCCGGTCGTGCTCCGAGTGCTCGATGTGCACGCCCTTGCCGGGTGCGGTCCCGGGGCCATTGGCCGAAGCGAGCTGGAAGGACTCCTTGGCGCCCGCCACTCCTTCGTTGAAGCCCTCCTTGCCCGACTGGCCGACCTGGTTCATGTCGACGCCGTCCTGCAGACCGAGCATGCTGGCGCCGACCTGTATCGCCAGATCCGCGGCCATACTCTCCAGCGCGGCGACGGCCGGTTCGGTCAGAGCGGAGACGATGTAACTGACTACCTCCTCCAAGCACTCCTTGATGACCCGGCGGATGGCCTGCTGGGCGACCGCGATCGGCTCCTCCGCCGATGAGCATGGACAACCCGCCGGTCACCGGTATCAGGGCCATGGAGATGCCCGCCTTGCCGGCCAGCACGCCCAGATGGACAAGTGCCGCGTACTTCATGGCCTCGATCGCCGTGGCTGCGTTGTCCAGGGCACCGGCGATCGTGCGAGCGCCGCCGGCCAGGTCCTGAACATGCTTGTTCTTGATCTTGCCCCAGTGGCCGCTGAGTGCATCGAGGGCTTCGCCGTGGCCGGATGAGAGCAAACGTTGCACGTGCTGGTTGGCAAGGTGACCGTCGTCTTCTACGTCCTCGGCGAACTCCCGGAGGGCGTCGGCCATGTCTCGGTACGCGTCTTCATCGACGTTCGGCCAATTGACGCCGATGACGTCAAGCAGGGTGTCGGCCCAATCGGGCACAGTTACGGCCACAGCGTGAAGTCCCCCCGTACATAACTGCGTTCACTGAATGCAGATGCGAACAGGATCTCATTCCCGGGCAGCGCTACCAAGACCTTTCGGGGCCGGCGGGCGCTGACAGGCGGGCAGCCGCGGCGTGAAGGCGTTGACGTCTTGACGCCGTGGTTCTCGCCTTCGAGGTGGGGGCGTATGGCAGCCCGCACCCTCCGTGAGTGACTGCGAGGACGCCCCGCTGGTCGAGGTGGCCCGCTGGAGGCTGCCGCCGTTCGCTGCCCGAGCCGAGGCCAAGGGTGCGCCATCCAGGTGCGGATCCGGTGCGGGGTGCCGGATGTGGCCCGGACAACAAAGAAGCCCCTGGCCGTTGGCCTGAGGCTTTGAGTTTCAAACTATGCAGCGGGTGACGAGAATCGAACTCGCCCTTTGAGCTTGGGAATCAACGGCGCTTGCTCAGTGGGCAGGTCGCTGACCTCCTTGTTCGGTGCTCAGAGGTGGGGATGGTGCGGGCTCTGGTGGCCGTGCTTGGCCGCTGTTGTCCGCTCCGAAGGGCACGGATGGGGCACGGCAATTGCAGGGTGGGGCAGCCTGTCGCGAATCGCATCCTTGCCGAACGGTCGGTATCCGTGAGGGCGTCAGTCCTCGTGCGGAGTCTCCAGCTCCTGGAGCCGTTCCCCGATGTCGTCGGCCCATGTCTGTGCCCACTGCCGCAGCCCGTTGATTGCCTCCTCGTCGAGTCCGTAGGCGGCGAATTCCGTGTCATCGATCCAGTCGGCTCCGCCCAGCCGCGCTTGAAGCTCGCTCAGTTCGAAGGAGTCGCGGGCATGGCGCCGTCCGAGCTCTTCGAGTTCGACGGGGTTCCAGCGGTCCGTGGCGGCCTGTACATCGATCAGATCCCTGGCGAGTCCACGGTCGGCCAAGGCGCGGACCTTGGTGCCGACGACATCTTCGAGGGACAGCACCAAGCCGTGCTCGGTGTGTACGGGCGGCCTCCAGAGTGCTTCCTTGAGGATGTCGACCTCGCACTCTTCACGGCTGGCAGGATCGGTGACGATCAGACGTGCGGACAGCGGGTCTGTTTCCAGGGCTCTTACGCGCCATCCGCGCTGCTCCAGTCCGGTACGTACGACGGTAGCGATGTCCTCCATACGATCTGGGTTCTCGGTTGCGACATCGAGGTCCTGGCTGAGCCGGTCGACCAAGCCGTGTGCCTGGACCGCATAGCCGCCGGTGAGCGCGAGGGGGTAAGTGCCGCCCACAGCGAGCACGTCTGCCAGCAAGCGGCGGTGCAGGTCCGTGAGATTCACGCAGCGGCCTGGGTGCTGTGAACCAGCTCGCCGAAGGCGCTCTCCCAGACCTCACGGACATCACGGCTGACCAGTGTGCGCAGTGTGGGCCACAGGCCGACGAGAAGGTCCCGGTTGAGGTATTGGATCAGGTCGTCGTGCTGGCCCTCGGCCAGGACGATGCGGTAGCAACTCATCCGCAGCCGAGGACGGTCGAGGTCGAACGTGGTCAGCCCCGACCATGCAAGGTGGAGCGGCAGACTCACTGCGCCGTGTTCGGGGCCGGCAAGCTCGGAGAGCGCTGCGGGTAGGCGCCGGGCGAACTTCGCACGACGGAGATCGGAAAGACCGGGCTGTGATGCCATACGTCGATTATCCAGGAAGAGCCGACAGCGAGCTGCTTGATCCGCATACAACACTCCTGCGAGCAGGAGACGGGCCCCACCGGCGCCACCCCGCCCGGGGCGAAGCTGCCAACAGAAAAGCCCCGGGCCGCTGGCCTGGGGCTTTTGTATGGAGCGGGTGACGAGAATCGAACTCGCGCTCTGAGCTTGGGAATCACCCGGTACCGCGTAGGCTTACCCACCTCTGAGCTGGGGAAACGCGCCCCTGGGGGCGTGCCGCAGCGGCTTCGTTCGGGCCTCTGCTGACCGCTGTTCACCGCCCTGACTGGCACGTAGTGGCACGCCCACCCCCGGGTGGTCGGCTGAGACGCGGGTGGTGGGCCGAGAGCTGAGCGGGACTGGCCGCGCCCGGTACGGCCGCAGAGCCCCGGTACGGCAGGCAGCAGGGGCCCGGACCGTGCGTCGCGGTCCGGCCCCTGCCCCCCATGCGGTGCCGCCCTGCGGCGGCGGTGCGTCAGCTCTGTGAGGTGTCGTCGCCCGTCTGCCCTGCGCCCTCGGCTGCGCCTGCCTTCTCGCGCATCTTGCGCACCAGCTCCGCCTTCCGGTCGGCGGCACCCTTGCGGTCGAGGTTGCGGTGCGGACCATTATTCTGCCGTTCGGCGCGGGACAGCCTCTTGCGCTGGCCGCCGCCCATGCCCACGGGGTTGTTGATGTTCTTGCTCACGGTCATGGGTTCTCCCGGAATGATGTGAAGTGATCTACGGATTTATCGGTGGGGGGCGGGCACGGCGACGTCGAGGGACGTCAGCAGGGGCCCATCACACTCTCACTCGTAAATCGGCGTCTGGAAGAACATGACAAAGACGTTACCTGGTTCCGTCGGCCCCGCACGCCAAGCCTTTCGCCGCCCCGGCGCCGGCCGGGGCCAGCCGTTTCCTTCCGAGAATCTCAGCACCGCCAGCACCCGCCAGCACCCGCCGGTGGTCGCCGAGCGCCCGGGGCGGTCAGCTTTGCCTGTGCTGCTCATGTATCCGTTCGGAGGGCCTCCACGGGTCGATGGCCCGCAGATCGGTGAGCAGGGCAAGTCGCTCCGGCGGGACGCGGCAGATCCCGTCTCCATTGGGGTTGCCCGCACCGAACCCCCGGTTACAGTTATTTCAGATGAATCGTTCGGTGGGGTCAGTGATTGGAGGCGACCATGGCTCGTTCCAGCGTTCTTGCCCGTGCCGAGAAGGTGGAGCCGGATCCCTCGCACCAGGGCGCGCTCGCGGCGACTGCTCGGATGGCGCCGGAGGCGGTCGAGGTGGTGGTGCGCACCCGGGATGGCAGCGAACTCGTGCTGCCTGGGGAGCTGGTCCGCCTGCTTCTGACCTCGGCCGGTGAGCTTGCCCGTGGGCATGCGGTGACGGTCTTGGCGTCCGAGGTGCAGCTGTCGCCCGCTGAGACCGCTGAGCTTCTGGGTCTGTCTCGGCCGTTCGTCGCACGCTTGCTTGATGCCGGCGACATCCCCTCGACGAACCTGCCGGGCAGCAGCCACCGGGTGGTCCGCCTTGCGGACGTGCTGGCGTTCCAGCGGCAGCGTGAGCGCCGCAGAGAGGGGCGGCGCCAGATCGCAGATGTCTTGGAGGGTGTCGATCTGCCCTATTGATCCGGGCGTTACGGGTAGCCGTCGAAGTGAAGGAAGAGGGGGAGCGTGGCAGCGCGGGTCTTTGTGGACACCAACGTCCTGTTTCCGTTCTCGGTCATGGACGTGATGCTGGCCCTCACCGAGGACGCTATCCACGAGATCGTGTGGTCCGAACGGCTGCTCGCGGAGTGGGAGCGGGTCATCGTCCGGGAGGGAAAGCGTTCGGCGAAGTCGGCTGCCGCAGTTGCCCAAGCCGTCCGGCGTTTCTTCCCCGACTGCGAGATCGAGGCGGCGGTATACGGGCACCTCGTGGATGAAATGCCGGGTGATGACCCCGACGACCGGCATCACTCGGCGGCAGCGGTGGCGGCCGGTGCCGACGCGCTGATCACGTGGAACCTTGCCGACTTCCCTGCCGGTGATTTGGCCGAGCGTGGAGTGCGAGTGATCGACCCGGATTCGTACCTGTGCGGGCTGTACAAGGAGTTGCCGCACGAGGTGGCGTAGACGGTAGTCAGACTTGTCGGAGAGAAGCGCAACCCGCCAGTCACCCTCGCTGATGCAGTCGCCCGTCTCGCGAAGGCCGGCCTACCCGTCTTCGCCGACCTGCTGACGGGACACCTCGGGCGCCGAATGAGGTGACGCGAGGGCTGGTAGTGCGAAGGTGGTGCCGAACCCCTGAAGCGGACCAGACAGCAAAGAAGCCCCCGGCCGTTGGCCTGGGGCTCTTTCATGGAGCGGGTGACGAGAATCGAACTCGCGCTCTGAGCTTGGGAATCAACGGTTCTCGGGCTACCGAAGGTGCTCTGACCTGTGCTTTCCCGTTGGACGGGATGGTTGGCTACGGTCCCTGGGAGCCGTACCTGACCGCTGTTGTCCGCTCCGCTGGGCACGGATGGGGCATGGCCGGTCTGATCGGCCCGATGCGCATCCTGCCGAGCGTCCAGCCTCCATGCGGCCATCAGTCTTCGGGCGGAGCTTCCAGCTCCTGGAGCCGTTCGCCGATGTCCTCGCCCCATGCCTGTGCCCACTGCCGCAGCCCGGTGATTGCTTGTTCGTCGAGCCCGTAGGCGGCGAATTCTGTGTCGTCGATCCAGTCGGCTCCGCCCAGTCGGGCTTGCAGCTCGCTCAGGTCGAAGGAGTCGCGCGCGTGGCGCCGTCCGAGCTCTTCGAGTTCGACATGGCTCCAGCGGTCCGCAGCGGCCTGCACGTCGATCAGGTCCCTGGCGAGTCCACGGTCGGCCAGTGCGCGGACCTTGGTCCCAACGACATCTTCGAGGGACAGCACCAAGCCGTGCTCGGTGCGCACCGGCGGCCGCCAGAGTGTTTCCTTGAGGATGTCGACCTCGCACTCTTCACGGCTGGCGGGATCGGTGACGATCAGACGTGCGGACAGCGGATCTGTCTCCAGGGATTCCACCTGCCATCCGCGCTGCTCCAGTCCGGTGCGCACGACGGTCGCGATGTCCTCCATAGGATCTGGGTTCTCCGTCGCGACATCGAGGTCCTGGCTGAGCCGGTCGACCAGACCGTGTGCCTGGACCGCGTAGCCGCCGGTGAGCGCGAGGGGGTAGGCGCCACCTACGGCAAGCACGTCTGCAAGCAAGCGGGGGTGCAGGCCCGTGAGGTTCACGCAGCGGCCCGGGCGCTGTCGGCCAGTTCGCCGAAGGCGCTCTCCCAGACCTCGCGGACATCAGGGCTGACCAGTGTGCGCAGTGTGGGCCACAGGCCGACGAGAAGGTCGTGGTCGAGGTACTGGACCAGGTCGTCGTGCCGGCCCTCGGCCAGCACGATTCGGTAGTAGCTCATCCGTAGCCGGGGCCGGTCGAGGTCGAACGTGGTCAACCCCGACCAGGCAAGGTGGAGCGGCAGGTGTACCGGGCCGTGCTTGGGACCGGCAAGCTCGGAGAGCGCTGCGGGCAGGCGCCGGACGAACTTGGCACGACGGAGGTCGGAGAGGCGAGGCTGTGATGCCATGCATCGATTATCCAGGAAGAGCCGACGATGAGCCGCTCGGACCGCAGACATCACTCCTGCGAGCAGGACACCGGCCCGTTGCCCCGCCGACGGGGCCGAAGACGCCGCTGCCCGCAGTGCCTATCTCGGAGATCGGCGGTGGAACTCGGCCCCAGCACCAACGTGATGCCCACCCCCAGATCGCCCGCGGCGATCGAGAGTGTCTGGCCACTGGACTGGCTGTGGAGGAGGCGTCGATGCCGGCCGACCGGATCCGGCACCTCTGACATGCTCTCTATCGAGTTCTGCCGACTGTTCGCTGCGCGCGGTGGGGGCTGAGTCTTACAACTTTCTGGAGGGGGAGAGTGTGTCGAAAACCGACCTTGTGGCGCTCGTCTTCGTTGCCTGGACAACGTCAATATGGGCCCTGACCATGACGGCAACGTCGCAGCGCCGAGGTAAAAGGACATTCTTGGAGCGGCTCTGCTGGGCTCGTGCGCGGGTGCGTGCACGTCGTCGTCGCGCTCACTTGGTGCGTCAGATCCGCGGCAGCTCCCTGGCGACACGTCCCGACTATCCAACGCTGGACTACTTGGAGCGCGAAGACGTCCTCTACCAGGTGTCGAGGAGGGCACTCGGCATAAAGGTGATCGTCCCTGTCTTGACATCTTTCTCAACGGGGCTGGTTCTTGCAGCAACCATTGAAAGCACAGCCTGGCATGCCTGGCGCGACGCCCTCGCTGTCGGGGCCCTCATGACGCCCATTCTGATCACTGGCGTGATTGCTTCACTTGTCTCGAACCAAGGTATGCAACGGTGGACAACCGAGGCTGTGACAGCCACGGTGCGTAGGGCCTATGAGGCACTTCTCAAGCCTCTGGAAGTGAAGGGGAAGGTGCCTCTGACAGCATCGCCCTTCAACTCCCCGCATGTCGCGGCAGTCCAAGCGTTGGAGGACTTCGCCGTTGCGCTGGAGAGATACGCCCTGCAACGTGCGCTTCCCGACGGCCGCAACCCCATGCCCCAGGTCGTGGCTCGATTTTCAGCAGCCGCTGCCCTCGTGCGCGAGCTTCGGGACGGGGTTGAACTTGATCGCATCGACGGTGCGAAGCGTGCTCTGCTCGGAGTCGAGAGAATCCTGAAAGTCCTCGCCAGCGGTCAGCTGCAAGATCTCGCGCCCGGTGACGCATCCGGCGATGAGCTGTTGCATAGCCACCGGGAGCGCAGAGCGTGGCGACAGCAGGTGTTGCGAGGATCTGCGTTCACCCTCTGTCTCGCCGGCATCGTATTTGCCCTGGCCTCATCAGCCGTCGGCGTCGCCCTGGCTACGGCCGCCGCTGTGGCTGTTATGGCTATTTGGGACAAGATTCTTCGCCTCTCCGCTGGCTCGGACGTGAATAGGTCAGCCAGCAGCTGACTGGCACTTTCAGACGGCCCTTGACTCAAAGGAGAGCCCTATCAAACCTGAAAAGAGACATGCTGCGGTGTGGGATGACCTCGTTGCCCGGAGTCTATGAGGCGGGCAGCAAAAGGGCCCCCGGGCAATGGGCGAATTCGAGGGGTCGTTGCAACACGTGGTCGGTTGATCAGGCCGCGAGCAGTTTAGACAGGCGCTCGGCTGGGGTTTCCCAGCCGAGCGTTT